>JBLHIE010000109.1:0-5372 GCA_047614925.1 Arenicella sp. | reverse complement strand
ACAAACCTTTAGAGGCAGTCATTTCATCAACTCTTCCGCTATATAATTTTATTCCTTCCCTAATAACGACAACATGAGAACATACTTTCTCAACTTCATCTAGTAGGTGAGAGGCTAGTAAAATAGTCGTTCCTCTGCTTGCAATTTTTGTTATAATTTGTCTAATTTCATGAATTCCTTGCGGATCTAAACCGTTGGTAGGTTCATCTAAAATTAGAACTTCAGGATCATTTAATAAAGCAGATGCAATTGCCAAACGTTGTTTCATGCCTAAAGAAAAAGTACTAAATTTACTATTTTTTCGGTCGTAAAGATTTACAGATTTTAATTTTTCATCAATTTTTTCAGTGGAAATTTCCTTGATAGTGCAAATTAGTTTTAGATTTTGAACTGCAGTCATATAGGGGTAAAAGTTCGGTCGTTCTATAATGGCACCTACTTTCTTTAAAGCCTCATGTGTAGATAACTTACCGTCAAACCAAGAAAATTCTCCTGAATTTTTGTTTACAACATTTAAGATAATACCTAAGGTGGTAGATTTTCCACTTCCATTGGGCCCTAAGATTCCGTAAACATTTCCTTTTTGGATATCAAAAGAAAGGTTGTTTACCGCATGAACAGCACCGTATTTTTTATCGAGATTTTTAAGAGATAAGATCGTTTCCAAAGCAATTGAGTTTAGTCGTTTATGTATGTAAGACGACTAATTTACAATTTTGTTACTTGGAAAGAGTTTAATTCTTTATTCGTTTCAGTATGTAATTGTTGAAGAATGTATTTGTTAAGAACCTCTTTTAAATAAAGAAATTGGTACACATTTATACGATTCAACAAATAAACAGTGATACCTATTTAATACTCATTATAATCGAAATCGTCAAAACTTCCAAACTCATCATCTGTATCTTCCTCATCACCAAAACCATCGTCTAGCTTTTCGGCAGTAAATTCTTTTTCAGGAGCTTCACTAGGAATTTCACCAACGGTTAAAATAATTTGAGGTAAACCTACTTTTTTCTCAGTAGAAACTTCAATAACATCTACATAGAAAGTCCACATTTTTAAGAAGTCATAGACATAGATAAGTTTGTCATTTATTGCTGGCAGTGTTTCTTGTAAAAGATAGGTTTTCATTGAAATACCTTCACCAATTTCTTCCATATTAAACAAAGGAATTTCTTCACCTTGCGTCCATTCATCATCTGTTCTATAAAAAGAAGCCATTTCTTGACCTTTAAAACCAAATGATTTGGCAATTGTTAAGTGTAAATCTTCTAAATTTAAGTTGCTGTCAACTAAAATAGTTCTAATTACATCTTCTTTAGTGTCTAAAATTACTCTTATTTTGTACATGGAATGCTTTAACTTATCAGTTGCAAAAATACAATTTTTTATACGTATTTTTACATATTAAAGAATTGATTATGGATAAAATTACCACTTTACAGATATTTAATGAGCGTTCTAAGAACACGCTTATGGAAACTCTTGATATTGAATATGTTGCTATTGGAGATGATTTTTTAACAGCAAAAATGCCAGTAAACCCTAGAGTTCATCAGCCTTACGGCCAATTACATGGCGGTGCAACTGCAGCGTTGGCAGAGAGTGTTGGTAGTGCAGCTTCTAACTTTTTTATAGACAATAAGACCCAATTTATAAACGGAATTCAACTATCTATAAACCATATTAAAAGCAAGCGAGAAGGTGTCGTTTTTGCCACTGCAAAGAACGTTCATAAAGGTAAAACAACGCATTTGTGGGAAGTTAGAATTGTAGATGAAGAAGAGAATTTAATTTCTATTGCAAAGATGACCAACATTGTTTTAAATATTTCCAAAAAATAAATTCATATTTTGAAGAATCTGTTTGATAAGATTAGTGCCCATTACAACCACGAAATGCCCTTTGTAGCCTATAGAAAGCCAAATGCTACAAAAGTTTCTGCTTTATTTATGGAGGATGCCGAGCTGAATTATATTTTAAATTTTGAAGAAAAAGGGTTTGTATTTGCGCCCTTCAATAGTGACGAAAAAGCCATTGTATTTTTAAAAGAAAAAGCACTTTTTGTATCTGAAGAGGCACTTTTAGATGTGGGCAGTACAAAAGATGGTTTTTTTAAAGTCGATAATTCTTCCAAAGAAAAACATATAAAAATTATTGAAAAGGCACTTGAAAAGATAAAGGCTAGTGCGTTACAAAAAGTAGTCTTGTCAAGAGAAGAAGTTTTAGACATTAGTCATGTTGGTTTGGTTGCCATTTATAAAAAATTATTAGCCACTTACGGCAATGCATTTGTATATGTTTGGTTTCATCCGAAGGTGGGTTTGTGGTTGGGTGCAACACCGGAGACGCTTTTAAATTTAGAAGGAAAGCTGTTTAAAACAATGTCTTTAGCTGGGACACAGGTATGTGTAGATACTGAAACGGTAGTTTGGGAATCTAAAGAATTAGAAGAACAACAGTTGGTTACTAGTTTTATAGAAAATCAGTTAGAAGACATTGCGGTAAAGTTAGAAATTGATAAAACTGAGACTATAAAAGCAGGAAGCTTGTTGCATTTAAGAACTCAGGTTTCTGGCGAGTTAAAAATGGTTTCTAACATAGAAAAACTAATTAGAGCATTGCACCCAACACCCGCAGTGTGTGGGTTGCCAAGAGAAATTGCTCGTGAATTTATTTTTAAAAATGAAGGTTACAATAGAAGGTTTTATACGGGTTTTTTGGGGGAGTTAAATTTTGATGGCCCAAAATTGGGTGCTAAAAGTTCAGCGCTCTTTGTAAATTTACGCTGTATGAGCATTCAAAATAATAAAGCAACCGTATATGTTGGTGGTGGTGTTACCAAAGACAGTAATGCCACAAAAGAATGGGAAGAAACTGTTTCTAAAGCGAAAACAATGAAACGAGTTTTGTAAGTAAGAAAACAATTACTTCAGGGATATAAAAGTTAAAAAACCGCAAATAGTAAATTTGCGGTTTTCTTCTTGTGTTGAAATTGAAATTAAATTTGAATTAAAATTGAATATTAAAAGTGTTTTTAACTTAAAGTTTTACCCATAAATGAACACTTCTATAAAAGTATGATGCCGGCTATATATCGTCAAAAGAAATATCAGTAAAACTATCAGTAGAATTTGTTTCTTCTTCTTCTTTTATATCTGTTGCTACTTCTTCTTTCTTGAAATCTTTTTGATGCCGCTCACTAATTACTTCATCACCTTTTTCATTGATAATATAATCGGTAGCTTTCTTTAACATTTCATGAAAGTCTGTAAAATCTTCTTTATACAAGTAAATTTTATGCTTTTGATAGTGAAAAGTACCATCATCGTGCGTAAACTTTTTACTTTCTGTAACGGTTAAATAATAATCGTCTGCTTTTGTTGCTCTTACATCAAAAAAATACGTTCTTCTTCCTGCTCTTAATACCTGTGAAAAAATTTCTTCCTGTTCAACTCTCTCTGCCATGTTCTTTTAAAATAGTAGTTATACAATTAATTTATAGTAACAAATCTAATAAAATATTTTACGTAGCAATGTTAAAGATTAATTTTCTTTTTCTAAAAGTTGCTGTTCGTACAAATCTTTGTAATACCCATTTGTTGTTATTAGTTGATTATGAGTGCCTTGTTGAATGATTTTACCAGCATCTAAAATAATTATTTTATCTGCATTTTTTGCAGAAGAAACTCTGTGACTAATAATAAAAGTAGTCTTATTCTTAGAAACTTGCTTTAAATTCGTTAAAATTCGTTCTTCTGTTTCGGTATCAACGGCAGATAAACAGTCATCAAAAATTAAGATTTTAGGATTTTTAATGATTGCTCTGGCTATAGAAACACGCTGTTTTTGGCCGCCAGAAAGGGTTACACCGCGCTCTCCCAATATGGTTTGATATCCGTTAGGGAAATCAATAATATTTTCATGCACCACGGCATTTTTGGCTGCTTGTATAATTTCTTCTTCTGTAGCTTCTTCTTTACCAAACTTTATATTGTTACCAATACTTTCAGAAAATAAGAAAGGATCTTGTGGTACAAAACCAATCTGATTTCTAAGATCGTTTAAATTGGTAGTTTCAATAGGTTGGTCATCTAAAGAAATAATGCCTTGCTGGGTGTCATACAATCTTACTATTAATTCTATAATGGTAGATTTACCAGCGCCTGTTTTACCTAAAAAAGCAACTGTTTCTCCAGGTTCTGCAGTAAAAGAAATATTCTTTAGAGCGGTAATATTGGTGTCATCATAGGTGAAAGTAACGTCTTTAAAAGTTACTTTTCCTTGCAATAAAGTAGGTGCTGTGTTGTGATTCTGAATTTCTGGCACTTGTTCTAGAAATTCATTAATTCTTGCTTGAGAAGCTTCTGCTTGCTGCACCATAGAGGTAACCCAACCAACAACAGCAACGGGCCAAGTTAAAATGTTAACATATAACATAAATTCTATAATGGTACCTATTTGAATCTCATCATTAATATATTGCTGGCCACCAACATAAATCACAATGATATTACTGAGGCCAATTAACAAAATCATTAATGGAAAAAATAAGGCATTTGCTTCTTGAAGATGAATGTTCTTCTCTTTACTCATATCCGCAATTTCATCAAAATCTTTAATGATAGCGTTTTCGATTCCGTATGATTTTACAACACTAATTCCAGAGAAAAACTCTTGATTAAAAGTGGTGAGTTTAGATAGGTATTCTTGGACAATACTACTTCTTTTATGAATTACCTTGCTTAGCGTAAAAATTGAAACAGATAAGATTGGGAATGGAAGTAACGTGTACATTGTTAATTTCAAATCAATACTTATCATTTGTGTGAAACCAACAACTAAGAGTACAATCATGTTCATGCTGTACATTACAGCGGGTCCAACATACATTCTTACTTTAGAAACATCTTCAGAAATACGATTCATTAAATCTCCTGTTCTGTTCTTTTTGTAAAAGTTAAGAGACAGTCTTTGGTATTGTTGATAGATTTCGTTTTTGAGATCAAATTCAATTAAGCGAGAGGTTACAATAATAGTCTGTCTCATTAAAAATGTAAAAAAACCAGCTAAAATGGCAACACCAATTATTAGGAGTACATTTATAAGTAACTCATGCTCTACAGCTTCAATGTCTTTAATTGTTCCGTTTTGGAAATCTTCAACGATGTTTAAAGAATCGCCAACAATTTGTGGCACTTTTAGGGCTAATATTTTTGATAAAATAGTAATTAGTATACCAATTAGCAATCGCCATTTATATTTTACAAAGTATTTATTTATATATTTTAGAGCCTTCAAATGGAGTGTTCAGTTTTAAAAAAATGCAGTATTATAAAACACGAAGATACATTTAAAAACCAAAAGTT
>JBLHIE010000108.1:0-5396 GCA_047614925.1 Arenicella sp. | reverse complement strand
TATTACATGACGAAAGAAAGAATTTCTACTCCCGAAGTGAAGATTAAAGGAGAAGGATTAACTTTTTATTCACCAGAAGAAGTAACAATTGCTTTTAACGAAGAAATGGTTGACTTGAATGCTGGTATTAAAGTAAGAACTTATGATGTTGATGAGAACGGAGAACAGGTTAGAAGAATTATAAAAACTACCGTTGGTAGAGTTTTATTTAACGAGGTTGTTCCTGCGAAAGCTGGATATATCAATGAAGTGTTGACTAAGAAGAGCTTACGTGGAATTATTGGTGGTATTTTAAAAGCTACAGACATTCCTACAACAGGAGATTTCTTAGATGAAATAAAAAATATGGGATATAAATTTGCCTTCCAAGGTGGTTTGTCTTTCTCATTAGGTGATATTATTATTCCGAAGGAAAAACAAGGAATGATTGATGCTGCTAATAAAGAAGTAGAAGTTATTGTTGGGAATTATAACATGGGTATGTTAACGCAAAAAGAGCGTTACAATCAGGTAATTGATATTTGGGGAAGAACCAATAACGATTTAACTGAGTTATCTATGAAACGTTTACGTGAAGATCAACAAGGTTTCAACTCGGTATACATGATGCTTGATTCTGGTGCAAGGGGTTCTAAAGAACAAATTCGTCAGTTGACAGGTATGCGTGGATTAATGGCAAAACCTAAAAAATCTACCGCTGGTGGTGGAGAAATTATTGAGAATCCGATTCTTTCTAACTTTAAGGAAGGATTGTCAATTCTTGAATACTTTATCTCTACGCACGGTGCGCGTAAAGGACTTGCAGATACCGCTTTAAAAACGGCCGATGCAGGATATTTAACACGTAGATTGGTAGATGTTTCTCAAGATGTAATTATCAACGAAGAAGATTGTGGTACGTTAAGAGGTTTAGAAGTGAATCCATTAAAGAAAAATGACGAGATTGTAGAATCGATGTCAGATAGAATTGAAGGACGTATTTCTTTAAATGACGTATATCACCCGATAACAGAAGAAATAATTTTAAATGCGAACGAGCCAATTTCTTCGAAACTAGCAATTGCTGTTGAAAAGTCTGGTATTGATAGTATACAAGTTAGGTCTGCGTTATCATGTGAGTCTACAAAAGGTATTTGTGCAAAATGTTACGGGCAGAGTTTATCTACGCTTAACAAAGTGCAAATTGGTGAAGCAGTTGGTGTAATTGCTGCACAATCTATTGGAGAACCTGGTACACAGTTAACATTACGTACATTCCACGTTGGTGGGGTTGCCGGAAATATCTCGGAAGAGAATAAGTTAATTGCCAAGTTTGAAGGAACTGTAAGTATTGAAGATTTAAGAACTGTAACAGGTAAAGATAATAACGGAAACGAAACAGATATCGTTATTTCTAGAACCGCAGAGATTAAAATTATAAATAAGAAAACAGGTATTACTCAGAGTACAAACATTATTCCTTATGGTTCTGTAATTTTTGATAAAGAAAGAAAAACAATCAAAAAAGGAGATGTAATTGTACAATGGGATCCATTTAACGGTGTAATTGTTTCTGAGTTTGGAGGAAAAGTGAAGTTTGATAACTTACAACAGGGTGTTAATTATTCTGTAGAAGTAGATGAGCAAACAGGTTTCCAAGAGATGGTAATGATTGACTCGAAGAACAAGAAATTAATTGCTTCTTTAATTGTTGAAGATAAAGATGGGACTGCTTTACGTTCTTATAGTTTACCAGTAGGTGCACACTTGATGGTGAATGACAATGAAATGGTTGAATCTGGTCATACGTTAGTTAAAATTCCAAGAAAATCTGGTAAAGCCGGAGATATTACTGGAGGTTTACCCCGTGTAACAGAGTTATTCGAAGCACGTAACCCTTCTAATCCTTCTGTAGTTTCAGAGATTGATGGTGTTGTTTCTTTCGGAAAAATTAAACGTGGTAATAGAGAAATTATCGTAGAATCGAAAACAGGAGATGTTAGCAAGTATTTAGTAAAACTTTCGAATCAGATTTTAGTTCAAGAAAATGACTTTATTAAAGCAGGTATGCCATTATCAGACGGAGCAACAACTCCTTCAGATATTTTAAGAATTAAAGGCCCTTCTGCAGTGCAAGAATACTTAGTAAATGAAATACAAGAAGTATATCGTTTACAAGGTGTGAAAATTAATGACAAGCATTTCGAAGTTGTTGTGCGTCAAATGATGCGTAAAGTTAAGATTATTGACTCTGGTGATACTTTATTCTTAGAGAATCAATTGATTCATAAAATTGACTTTATTAAAGACAACGATGCAATCTACGGAATGAAAGTTGTTGAAGAAGCTGGAGATTCTGAGAACTTAAAACCAGGTCAAATTGTTTCTGCACGTCAATTAAGAGATGAAAATTCTTTACTAAGAAGAAATGATCAGAACTTAGTAGAAGCAAGAGATGCGAAGCCAGCAACGGCAGAGCAGGTTTTACAAGGTATTACAAGAGCATCACTTCAAACAAAATCGTTTATTTCTGCAGCTTCTTTCCAGGAAACTACAAAAGTATTAAACGAGGCTGCTGTAAGTGGTAAAATAGATACTTTAGAAGGCTTAAAAGAAAATGTAATTGTAGGTAAGAGAATACCAGCAGGAACAGGAATGAGGTCTTATGAAAAAATTCTAGTTGGTCCTAAAGACGAAATAGAAAAGAGTTTATAAATAAAACGTGTAAACGTGGAATTGTTTAAAAGTTGAATTGCTAGCTGTAACTCGTTACACTATTCAATTCAACTTTTTTATTTTTTATACATTTACACAATTAAACAGTTTCACAGTTAAACAGTTACACATTAAAATTATGGAAGAAAACAAAAATAAAGATGGACAATTAAATATTGAATTAGATCAAGTAATTGCAGAGGGAACCTATTCTAACTTGGCTATTATTAATCACTCTGTATCAGAATTTATTGTAGATTTTATAAACATAATGCCAGGTGTACCAAAAGCAAAAGTGAAATCTAGAATTATATTAACGCCACAACACGCGAAGAGATTAACAAAAGCATTGGCAGATAATGTTCGGAAATTTGAGGAGGCCAACGGTGAAATTAAAGATTATGAACAACCTCCAGTTCCAATGAATTTTGGTCCAACAGGGCAAGCTTAAAAAATTAAAAGTGAAACATACAGTTTTACTTTTTTTTTGCTTTCATCTTTATTGTTCCAAATACATTGAAATTATAAAATCTGTAAAAACTTGATCAAAAAAGACTTCTCTTTTAGTCAAAGAGGAGTGCGCTTTTTAGTAGATACTATCAATAGTAGAAGAAAGTTTTATTTTTATGAAAGATTTTAAGAAATTATTTTCTCTTAAATAGTAAGTTCAATTTGTCTTCCTTTCTTTTGTAATACATCAAAATATAAAAAGTCGATAGTCTCTGGAATACCTTGAAACATTGGCCTTTCAGACCAACTATGATCGCCTTTCTCAATAGTATAGAGATAGAAAGGTTGTGCTATTTTTTTTAATTTATTAGCGATTACCTTAGAGCCGTGTAGCAGTAAATACCCTATATCTGTCTTTTTACAATAATGGTGTGGCGCTGTATTATAGGGTACTAATTCATCTGCAATTCCTTGAAAAAGTTGGGTGGGAATGGCGCTTTCTTTAGTTACATAGTCTAACGATGTAATTGCTCCTGCCATACTAATTATGCCTGCAAATTTAAAGTCTTTTGGAAGCATTGTATTCTTTTGCACATATACTAAATTTAACACAGTTTCTGCACCCGCACTTGAACCTATCAGGACTATTTTACCAATGTTTATTTTGAGTTTTTTCTTCTTTTTAATTAAATAATTTACAGCGCTGCTTATGTCCTTAGAGACGGTGTTAAAGGCGTTAACTTTATCCTGAGCTTTTGTTTCGCACCCAAAACCAAGTTCTTTCATTGTTAAGCGATAGGATATTGACGCTACCGCATACCCACGTGAAGCCATGTTTTTTGCAAAATCCACGGTGTTATCGTCATTTCTTTTCCCACCAGAAAAACCTCCGCCATAGACATAAATTAATAAGGGAAGAACACCTTTAACTCTTTTAGATCTGTAAAAATCGAGTTTTAATTTTTTATTAGTACCCGTTTTTTTTTATCGATAGGTTCTTTTAGAGATCTTAGAGACTTTGTCTAAATATAAGGTTTGTGAATAACTTGCAGTTAAAATAAAGAACAAGAATGAAGAAGTTAAAAATTTTAGGATAGAACTGTGTTATAAAAGTTATCTTATATTTTTAACTTTATCAAACAAACTTCTTAAACGGGCATATACAAAAGCATTGGTTTTTACATAATGAAATGATATAAAACAGACAATAGCTATAAATAATAACGCACCAAAAATGGCTTGCCATGGAGTTAAGGTCTTTCCTATGACACTGTTTAATCCAATACCTATAAAGCTTCCATAAATAATTGTGAAATGAATTACATAAATAGATAATGTTTTCTGTCCAATTTTTAAAATCAATGGAAATTTCAAATATTTTTCAAATGCATAGAAGAAAGCAAAATATAAAAACACGTTCCCTAGTCTCGTAAATAGGTAATTATAGTTGGCAGCCTCTAAGAATAGCTGAATATTCATGGACTCATAAAGAAAAATTAAGATATCAGAAGAAGAAATAATTAAAATCCAACCTACTGTAAAAAAGGAAATGATACTTATTTTTTTAAAGTGTTGTTTGTTGGAATACACATGGAACAAAGTAGCAATAGCTGCACCAAATGCGATGTAACCAAACCAAGGGAAAATAGTAAATACAGAACCGTTACTTTTAGATACATAATTATTAAATAATAGCGGTATTGAATCAAAACTTATGGTGCGGTATAATGGCTCAGACACAAAAATAAGTAACCCTAAAAATAATAATATAGTAGAAAATAGGAAGATTTTTTTAGCACATAAAAAATAGATGAGAATAATTAGGATAAGACCTAAACCGATACATTGCAAAACGTCTATCACTAAAAAATAGCTATTAAAGTATCCGGAAAACCAGGAAAAGAAGGGTATTCGTAGCAAATAACCAATACCAATTAGGAAAAAACCCCTAATAACACCTTTTCGCATTCGTATGTTGTCTTGTCGTTTTTCTCTTGCTTTTAATAATAAGTAGGTAAAAATTAAACCAGATATGGTAAAAAAAGTTGGTGCTGTAATTCCTCTAAAATAAGACCAGACTGAATAAGGAATAGCGTTTAAATCTTTATAAGAATCCGCTAATAGGGTATCTATAAAATGACCTTGCAGCATCATTAAAATTGCGAAAGCACGAATAATATCAATAAAATATAAGCGACCGCTTTGCACAAGTTTTTATTTGCGTTAAATATAATGATATATTTTAAGCTTCA
>JBLHIE010000107.1:0-5414 GCA_047614925.1 Arenicella sp. | reverse complement strand
GCTATTTCAGAAAACGGAATTCGCGTTCCATTTGGCGAAACAATGCGCATATCATCTAAATCTTTTATAGAAGACCTGTCTTTTTTATCATACCGAACCCAAACTTTTATTTCATCTTGGCCACGCTGAAAACGCTGCGCCTGCACTCCGAAAAAACCAGCTCTAACCTGAGACATGACAGCTTGTAAATTTAGGCCTAATAAGTAAGCATTGTCTTTTAAAACAATACTTACTTCTTTGATTCCTGCGGGGTCATTGTCTGCAACATCCTTTAGCAAAGGGTTGTTTTCTAGCGCTAACTTTAGTGCGTCTTTTACCGCTTTTAATTCTTTAATATCGTTCCCTAACAAAGAAACTGCAACCGGACTGCCACCAAAGTTACCACCCGAGCCAAAAGTTAAACTTTCTACACCATAAATTTTACCTACTTTTTCTTGAATAGCGTTGGTTATTTCTGGTGATGAAAAATCTCTTGCTTCACCCGGTAATAAATTTACGGTTAATGTTCCGTTTGCACTTCCAGGACCTACCCTTCTGATGACATTTTCTACAACAGCAACATTGCCTGTTTGTTTTTCGGTAAACGCTTTATTTACCAGCCATACTTTTTCTTCTATCGAAGCTATTAAAGAATCTGTGATGCTCTCATTAGTTCCTTGTGGCATATTTAAAGAAACCTGAATACGATCACTTGCAATTCTTGGAAAGAAAGAGCTTTTAATGACACCTCCTTGCAAAGCAGAAACGCTAATTAAGAGTGCTGCAACAAACATACAAAACATAAAAACCTTGTTTTTTAAAGAGAACTTTAGAAATGGCACATAATAACCATCTCGAAACTTCCCTAAAAATGTGTCTGCCTTTTTATTAATTTTCTTAAAAAACCCATCAATCCCTTTTATTTTTTCAACTGCTCCATTTTCTAATTTTCTCCTATCTAAAGCCTTAGAGTGTGCAATATGTGCAGGTAAAATGATCAATGCTTCTATTAGAGAAACACTTAGAGTTAACAAGACAATTGTAGAGACTTCACCAAAGAAACTTCCGATTCTACCATCTACAAAGAAGAACGTAGAAAAAGCAATTATGGTGGTTAAAATAGCGGAAACAATTGGCGGAATTACCTCCATTGTGCCATCTATAGCTGCATTCATTTTAGATTTTCCCAAATCATAATAATGATGGTATATGTTTTCTCCAATGACTATTCCATCATCTACCAGAATACCAATCACAATAATCATCCCAAAAAGAGAGAGTACATTTATGGTCACATCAAATTGAGCGGCAAACATAAACATTCCGAAAAAGGCAACAGGCAAACCAAAGGCTACCCAAATTGCCAATCTTAAATTTAAAAATAAAGCCAAGAAAAACAACACTAATAAAATCCCTACAACCCCATTTTCTATCAATAATTTTGTTCTCCCATTTAACGTAATCGAAGCATCACTAGAAACATTTAATTGTACATTTTGTTGTTTTTGATTGAACTCTGAAATGTATGCTTTGATTTTATCTGCAGATGAAATTAAGTCTTCATTATTGGTGTTACTAACCGTAATATTAATTGCTAAATTGCCGTTATAAAAAAGCCTATCCGGGTTTTCTGACCAAATATCTTTTACTGAAGCAATGTCTTTTAAACGAGTAATGTTTCCTGAAAGAGTAGTTCTCACAATTAAATTTTGCAATTCTACTCCGTAATAAGAACGGTTACTCGCACGAATTAAATAATTTTCTTCGGCTGTTTTTATAGTACCACCAGTAATTAAAATATTAGAACTTCTAATAGCGCTTGAGACTTCTGTAAACGATAAATTATACGCTCTTAAATCGTTTTCTCTAACGGCAATTTCTATTTCTTCATCCGGGAATCCAGAGAGTGCTACCTGTGAAATTCCATCAATACCACGAATATCATTTTCGATGCCTCTTGCATATTGTTTTAAAGACTTTAAAGAAATATTTTCTCCACTAACTGTAAAGCTAATGGTGGGTCTTATACTTTCTACTTTTGCAATTACCGGAGGCTCCATACCAGAAGGAAAAGAAGGTACTCTGTCTACCGCATTTTTAACATCAGATAAAACTACATCTATATTTTTTCCTTTTTCTACCTCTACGTTTACACTTGCAGAATTTTCTCGAGAAACAGAAGTAACTCTATCTACCCCCACAATTCCTTTTAAGTTGTCTTCAATTTTAAGTACAACTCCTTCTTCCATTTCTGCGGGTGAAGCTCCTGGATAAGTCAAACTAATTCTAATTAATTGAGAATCTACCAAAGGAAAAAAGGAAGATTTCATACTTAAAGCACCTACCAACCCAAAAATTATAAATGCCAAAATCATTACATTTACGGCAACAGGGTATTTTATAAAATATGTAATTATTTTTTTCATAGAATTAATTACTTATTAATTTTTACAATCATACCGTCAAAAGCTCCTGGTAAAATTTGTGTTAAAATTTTGTCGTTATTTTTCAGGCCTCTTATGACCACTTTCTCTCCTCCAAAATAAACAGTTTCTATGGGCGTAAGACGTAAAATAGTGTCATTTTTTACAGTATACACAGCATTATTACCAATTAGTAATTTTCTAGAAATTTCTAGGGCGTTGCTTTCAGATTTTGCTACTAAGGCTGCTTCTAAGAACATTCCTTCTTTTAAATCTTTGTGTTTTACATCTATATATGCTCTTATCGTTTGAGAAACTTGGTCTACTCTGCCATTTACACGTACTACTTTTCCGGTGTATTTCTTTGTTTTCTCTAAATTAGAGAGTGCTACGGTATTTCCTACTTTTAACAAGTCGGCAAACGCTGCATTTATAGAAACTTCCATTTCATAAATACTTGGATCTATATATTCACCTAATTTTTGCCCTACTCTCACCAAAGTTCCGGGACTTACCAATGCCTCTGTTAATGTTCCTGAGAAAGGTGCCTTTATTTGAAATTTTGCAAAACGTGCTTCCAAGTTCTTTACGTTGTAATATGCCGTTAAAATTCCGCGTCCAGAAATAAAATATTTTTCTTTATCCGAGGAAAACGACGGCAGTGTTGGTATACTTTTATTCATTTTGAAACCTTGTAAATACCTTTCCCAGCATTTAAACTCTAATGGGTAATCTAAACGTAAATCTGGTGAAACTGCTGTAATTAAGTTATATAAATTACTTTTTTGAGATTGTAAACTTGCGTAAAACTCATCGCTATTGATGCTTAACAACGTTTCATTTTTATAAAAACTGGTTCCTGCTTTAAATGCTTTCACTGCTGGCTTTAAAATACCCTGTACTTCTGAAAATAGCTCAATTTTATTTTTTGCGATTAGGTTTCCACTTGCAGACAGCACAATAGGAATCTCTGTATTTTGTACTTTTTCTACAAAAACCGTTTTTATTTGCTTCTTAAACGTTGGTTTTGGTTTTTGATTTTTTTCTACCAACTGATTTCCAAAAAAGACAGCTGCTACAACTACTAAAACACCAAGAATAGCTAAAATAATTTTTCTCATAATCAATAAAAATTGACCTCTTTTTGTTTAAAAAAAGGTATTCGTGATTTGTACAAACCTAGACTTTAGACAAAAAACAACCTTTGTGGTTTAAAAGTAATATGTTAAAGTAATGTTATAATAAGTAATTTTAAGTCTAAAATTCCTCGAGTCATTTTTTTTCAGCATCTTTAACATTGTAAAAGAAGAGCGTGTCTTATCATTGCTATGAAATACTAAAAAAAACATTTTATCTCCATTTATTTGAACTGTTGTAAGAACACAAACACTGCGTTATTTTTCTCTGCTATTGAAGAGATTCCTACTCAAATTTGGGAAGCTTTAACCTGCACAGAAAACATTTATTTTAATCCGAAATTTTTAAAATCCTTAGAAAAAAATCACCCAGAGATTATCTTTTGTTATATTGTATTAGTTGATAACACTGAACAGCCAGTGGCCTTTGCTAGTATAAAAATTATAGATTTTTATTTAAAAGGAATTAAAAACGACTTTGAGTTTTTAAAAAATATTGGTAGAAAACTGCACATATTCCCAGATAAAAAACCTTTAAAACTTTTAATTTGCGGAAACACCTTTGTAAGCGGGGAACATGGTGTTTTTATAAAGGAACAACAAAATAAAAAAGCGCTTATAAAGGAGTTGGC
The DNA here is from genome assembly GCA_047614925.1 of Arenicella sp. GTDB lineage: Bacteria > Bacteroidota > Bacteroidia > Flavobacteriales > Flavobacteriaceae > Polaribacter. The sequence goes on along the minus strand of JBLHIE010000107.1, from coordinate 1,244 downwards.
AGAGAGTATTCATCATTTTGTGAATTCTAACAAAAAATTAGGAAAACAGATAGACGCATTTCTACTCAAAGACTTTGCAAAAGAATCGCTGTTTATTACAGATGAGTTAAAAGATTTCAAGTACCATGCCTTCTCTGTAGAACCGAATATGAAACTTCAACTACCAAAGGATTGGCAAAATTTTGATGACTATTTGGCCGCTATGAAAACGAAATTTAGAGTAAAAGCAAGAAAAGCACTTCAGCAAAGTGCAGGCCTTAGCATCCGAGATGTTACTTTAAAAAACATGGAAGAACAATTGCCAGAAATGACCACTTTATATAAAAAAGTAGCTGCCAATGCTGGTTTTAATTTGGGCAGCTTTAATTTAGAAACCTACAAAGATTTAAAAGAAAAACTAGGGGATGATTATCTCTTAAAAACCTATTGGCTAGAAGATAAAATTGTAGGTTTTATCTCTGGCGTAATAAACAACAACTCTTTAGATGCGCATTTTGTAGGGATTGATTATCAACGAAACAGAACACACGCAATTTACCAAAGAATGTTATATGAATATATAGAAATTGCCATTAGCAAAAAATTAAAAACCATTAATTTTGGCAGAACCGCGAGCGAAATTAAAAGTTCTATTGGTGCAATTCCTCAAGATTTAACCATGTATCTTCGTCACAAGAAAACCATAAAAAACAAAATTTTAAAGTTATTTTTGCAAAGGGTTCAACCCACTCCTTTTCAACAAAAATTTCCTTTTAAAAAATAGCATAAATGCAAAATAGCCAAGAATTAATTGCCCTTTTAGACTTAAAAAATTTAGGAAATAACACCTTTAGTGGAGATAGTTATACTATTGGAAGTCCGCATGTTTTTGGAGGCCAAGTTTTAGCGCAAGCCGTAAATGCTGCCTATAGAACCATACCAGAAAACAGATTTTTACATTCTTTACATGGGTATTTTCTAGAAGCAGGCGACTTGACAGTTCCTATCCATTATAAAGTGGAAGAAATGCGAAATGGTGGTAGTTTTTCTACCCGAAGAGTTACTGCAATTCAACATGACAAATCTATTTTTATTTTAGCGGCGTCATTTCATATAAAAGAAGAAGGTTTTGAACATCAAGCAAATTTTGACACGAACATAAAGCAACCAGAAGAATTATTAAGTTGGGACGATATGTTAGCACAATTTGGCGATTTCTTACCAAAATCTACAAAAGCCTTTTTAAGTGTAAAAAGACCGATAGA
>JBLHIE010000106.1:0-5426 GCA_047614925.1 Arenicella sp. | reverse complement strand
GATAAGTGCAATACACATTTTGGAAACTGGGAACAAATTAAACGTTTTGAGCTTACTCCAGATATTTGGTCTATAGATGGTGGACACCTTACACCAACCATGAAGATGAAAAGACTAATCATTAAAAATATTTATAAAGATTTATATCAAAATATATATATCAAATAAAACTTAAAAAAACCTTATTATTTGCTGAATAGTGAGGTTTTTAAATTTCAACTGCTTTCGTTATTGAATTATGAATTATAGTGTATTGGTTTTTTAAAAAAGACAATTATAAATTATCCCTATTCTAGCGATACAATAATTTCATTTTTGCGAAATAAAATTTGATAAGGAGGATTGTAGCCTAAAACGGAAAACTTATTGGAATGTTTAATTTCGTTTTTATCTAAAAGTGTTACCAACGCTAACTTATACTTTAAAATCTTTTTATCACTTGCCCACCCACTAAACGATATTGCAGCCATTCTTTTTTCTGGCGTTTCAATAAATTCAATGTTCGCGTTTTCTGGCTTCGGTAAGCTTTCTTTCGTGAACTTTTTAGGCACTAAAAAGAGCATTGTTATTTCTTCTTCCAAAGACATGGCTACAGGAGAAGTCATAGAAATTTGTTCTTTATTTTCATTCTTTCCAAAAATATAACCTCCTAGAATAGAAAATCCCTTGCGAGATGCTTCTTTATAGCTATCTGTATCTAGTTTTACAGAAGTAAACAAACTTGCCTCGTACTTTCTAATTTCAAAACCCTCGTATGTTGTTAGGACGGTATACAGATATCCTTCTATATTATTGCTGCTTTTATATAGATATAGCTGACTTCCTAAAAACAGTAAAAAAAGAACCCCCAAAATTATTAAAAATGTTTTCATACAATATTTTTGTTTTTGTTTTTGTTTTAGTTTTAGTTTTTGAAAACAGAAAAATTAAATAATACTAATGTAAAATTTTAAAAAGTAATTCTTTTAAAATATCTTCATTAGATTGGTTGGCACCAACCCCTTTACTTTTTACATCAGCATCCCTTAAAAAAGCAATTACTTGCGCTACTTTTCGCATTGGGTAATTTCTAGCAGCCACAAAATACTCATCTATAAAATAAGGATTTACTCCTAAACTTTTTGCTACAGAATTTTTAGATTTATCTTTTAAACCATGAAACATTAAGAGTTGGGTGAAATACCCATTCAATAAAGAGATGGTCATTACCAGAGGATTGTTCTTAGGGTTTTCTGCAAAATAATTAATAATTCTATTTGCCTTTACAACGTCCTTCTCTCCTACTGCTTTTCTTAACTCAAAATTATTAAAATCTTTAGAAATGCCGATGTTCTCTTCTATATGTGTGTCATTAATAATGGTTTCTTTTGGCAAGACAATCATCAACTTGTCTAATTCATTCGAAATTTTACTTAAATCTGTACCTAAGAATTCAACAAGCATTAAAGATGCCTTGGGTTCAATTTTATATTGCTTTCCACTTAAAACTCTACGAATCCAGTCTGAAACCTGATTTTCATATAGTTTTTTACTTTCAAAAATAAAACCCGTCTTTGCAATTGCTTTGTGTAATTTCTTTCGCTTGTCTAGCTTCTTGTATTTATAATTTAAAACTAAAACAGTGGTGGGTTGTGGATTTTCTGCATAAGAAACTAATTTTTCTATGTTTTTACTTAGATCTTGTGCTTCTTTTACGATTATAATTTGTCTCTCGGCCATCATTGGGTAGCGTTTGGCTGCCGCAACAATATCTTCTACAGTTGCATCTCTACCATACATTACTTGCTGATTAAAGCCTTTCTCTGCTTCCTCTAAGATATTGTCTTCTATGTAATCAGAAATTTTATCTATATAATAAGGCTCATCACCCATTAAAAAATAGATCGGTTTTATATTCCCTTTTTTAATATCTGAAACAATGTCTCTAATTTCGTTCATTTTATTACTTTTGACTGATGCAAAAACTCAACTTACCCAACTATAAATTTAGACTCAAAAGTAGCGAAAATAAGACGCTTATTTTTGATAATCTGAGAAAAAAATATATGGTTTTAACTCCTGAAGAATGGGTACGTCAGCATTTTGTTCAATTTTTAATTGAAGAAAAGAAATACCCCGCTTCTTTAATTGCTTTAGAAAAACAATTGACCCTTAATAATCGTAAAAAAAGAACAGATATTTTAGTTTTCAATAAAGAAGGAAACCATGATATTATTGTGGAGTGTAAAGCGCCACAAATTAAAATAACACAAGCTACTTTTGACCAAATTGCACGCTATAATTTAAAATTACAAGCAAACTTCTTGATAGTGACCAATGGTTTAGATCATTTTTATTGTAAAATGGACTTTGAAAACGAAACCTACATCTTCTTAAAAGATATTCCGGATTATGAATAATCTAAAACAGCTATTAGCACCCTTTAAAACCGCTTCAAAATAACAGGATAATTAAGAAAAGTTTAGAGAAAAACTAATTTTTAAACTGTAGCTTTACATACTTGAAAACAGCAATCGTCATATTAAATTGGAATGGACAAAAACTCTTAGAACAGTTTTTGCCTTCCGTGGTTAATTTTAGTTCAGAATTAGCTGAAATTTATGTTGCAGACAATGCTTCTACAGACCGCTCTATAAAATATATAAAGGAATTTTATCCTTCCATAAAAATTATAGAAAACACCAGAAATGAGGGGTATGCAAAAGGATATAATGATGCTTTGGCAACTGTTGATGCAGATATTTATTGTCTCTTAAATTCTGATGTAGAAGTAACTAAAGATTGGCTAATTCCGGTATTAGCTCTTTTTAAAACCGATAAAAAAACAGCAGTAATTCAACCTAAATTATTAGATTATAAAGATAAAAATAAATTTGAATATGCGGGCGCTGCCGGCGGATTTTTAGATTTATACGGGTACCCTTATTGTAGAGGACGTGTTTTTAACGATTTAGAAACAGACCATGAACAGTTTAATGATATTTCTGATATTTTCTGGGCTTCTGGTGCCTGCTTTTTTATACGTTCAAAAATTTACCATCAATTGGAGGGTTTAGATGAAGACTATTTTGCACATCAAGAAGAAATAGATTTGTGCTGGCGCGTGCAAAACATTGATTACACCGTAAAGTATGTTGGTAGTTCTACTGTTTTTCATGTTGGCGGTGCCACTTTGCAAGAAACCAATCCACAGAAAACGTATTTAAATTTCAGGAATAGTTTATTAAATGTGGTTAAAAATGTTCCTAAAAAGTGGTTTTTGTTCGTGATAATTTCTCGCTTGGTACTAGACGGTATTGCAGGAATAAAGTTTCTAGTTGAATTAAGACCAATTCATACGCTCGCTATTTTAAAGGCACACCTTAGCTTTTACTGTCACTTTTTAAAATTTTTAAAAAAACGAAAAAAACTTCAGAAGAAACAAAACTATAATTTACATACTAGTATTGTTTGGCAATATTTTGTTTTGGGAAGAAAAAAGTTTGAAAATCTTAAGTAATTTCTAGTAACTTTTTCCATTGAGTAGTTTCGAAAAAATATTTGAGAATTAAGTTTCTTTCTTTTAAAAAATTTGTCATGTACTATTCTCAAAAAATAAAATCAGCTAGTTTTCCTAAAAACCCTAATGGAGTATTATCGTCAAAAACATCTTTTACAATCACGCTATCCTTTTCTTGGATAAGATAATGTTCGTGTCGAAACTGTTAAAAACACCTTTCACCATTCCGTCAGTAAAAAAAAAATGATAATTATAGTCCGTTCTTTTAGAAGTAAGCTCTTGGGTAAATCCAAAACCTAAGTGCTTGGCTCTCCAAATATCACTTTTATTTAAGGAAATTAATCCTGAAGTTTTTCTTGCAATTGCTTCTTCTTTTGATTTATGTGTAGAGATCTTTTGCAAATCTATACTTCTAATTAAATCAAAAACAATTTCAATATTAGCGTTGTTAATTTCTGTGGTTAACTTAATAATTGACAAAATATACTAGATTGAAATATTTCATAATTAAAATCGATGTTAAAGAACATCTAACCTTCCTTTCCCTTCTCTAATGACTGTTGGTTCCTTTGTTAAATCTATGACTGTAGAAGGCTCATTATCTCCATAACCACCGTCTATAACAACATCTACAAGGCTTTGCCATTTTTCAAAAATCAACTCTGGGTCTGTTGTATATTCTAGAACATCATCTTCATCTCTAATAGAAGTAGAAATAATGGGATTGCCCAACTGTGCAACTAAAGCTCTAATTATATTATTATCTGGAATTCTTATTCCTACTGTTTTCTTCTTTTTAAACACCTTTGGCAAATTAGTACTTCCAGGAAGAATAAAGGTATACGGTCCTGGCAATGCTCTTTTAAGAATCTTAAAGGTAGCAGAGTCTAGTTGCTTTACATAATCTGAAAGATGACTTAAATCGTTACAAATAAAAGAAAAATTTGCCTTTTCTAATTTGACTCCTTTAAGCTGTGCTATTTTTTCTAAAGATTTTACTTTAGTGATGTCACACCCCAAGCCATAGACAGTATCTGTGGGGTAAATAACCAAACCACCCGCTTGTAAAACTTTTACAACCTTAGCAATCTCTTTAGGGTTGGGATTTTTATTAAAAATTCTAATAAATTCTGCCATTGTATAAAAATACAAAAAAAACTCAGTTTCATTTACAAACTAATTTTTTTTTATATGGGAAGTACTTAAAGTCTAGGTCTTATCAACCAATCTAAAACCTTCTCCGTGAATATTTAAAATTTCTACTTTATCATCTACTTTTAAATATTTACGCAACTTTGCAATATAAACATCCATACTTCTAGAAGTAAAGTAGTTGTCATCTCTCCATATTTTTGTCAATGCCAACTCTCTTGGCATTAAATCGTTTTTATGAATTGCTAACATGCGCAATAACTTGCTTTCTTTTGGAGATAATTTAATCGGCTCTCCACTTTCGCCTACAGAAAGGTGACGTAGTTTAGAATTAAAGAAAAAACCACCAACTGTAAACTCGAACTGCTCATTTTCTGGAGCACTGTCTGTTTCTTTACGTTGCAATATGGCTTTAATTTTATGTAATAAAACTTCCGAATCGAAAGGTTTGTTTAGGTAATCGTCTGCACCCACAGCATACCCTCTTAAAACATCTTCTTTTAATGTTTTAGCCGTTAAGAATATGATAGGTACTTCTTTATTTGTAACTCTAATATCTTGCGCTAATGAAAAACCGTCTTTTCTAGGCATCATTACATCTAAAATACATAAATCGTAATCGCTGTTTTTAAACATAATAAGGCCTTCTATACCGTCTTTTGCGTGTGTTACATTGTAATCATTTAGTGCTAAATAATCTTTTAAAACCGTACCAAAGTTTGGATCGTCTTCCACTAATAAAATTTTTTTAATTCCCATTTTTTTTGTTTTTTTT
>JBLHIE010000105.1:0-5447 GCA_047614925.1 Arenicella sp. | reverse complement strand
CATAACCCTTAGACTGCGCTTGAGTAGACAATAGCTAAACACTTACTATATCTGTATCTTTTAAGATTTCTTGATTATTAAATCTTAACAGCACTTGCGCAACGGCAACCGTGTCTTTTTCACAATAATCTACAATTCTTTGTAGGTTTTTTTCTTGGTAATACACTTTTGCAACTTCACTGCCATCTATATCATCTTTCGGAGAAGGCACCCCTAAAATAGAGGTAAGTAGCTTGAGAGATGTGTAATGCTTGTAGTCGCCAAACTTCCAGAGTTCTAAAGTATCTAAATGCGGAACTTCCCATGGTTTTTTACCAAATAAATTCAATTTTTTAGGCAAGGCTATTTGATGAACAATCATTCTTCTAGCGATAAAAGGGAAATCGAATTCTTTACCGTTGTGGGCACATAACACATTACTTTTCTTAACAAAGTGTTTGTCTAGTAGTTCTTTAAAATCCGTTAAAATTGCATGTTCATCATCACCAAAAAAAGAAGTTAAACGCAGCTGTTTCTTTTTTTCTATAGCTACAAAATAACCCACAGAAATACAGATTATTTTTCCGAATTCTGCCCAAATACCGGCGCGATCGTAAAATGCTTCTGCTGTAAATTCTTCTTTACGTTGGTATTGCGTTTTCTTTTCAAAAAGGGCTTGTGTTTCGTTTGAAAGTTCTTTCCAACTTTCTTTTTGGGGAACCGTTTCAATATCCAAAAAAAGGATATCCTCTAATTTAATTGACAAATTCATAGCAATACGTTTTTCTTTTTCAAGATAAAGGTAGTGAAAATAAAAAAGCTCCGAAATAAATTCGGAGCTTTTAAGATGTACAAATAATTAGAAACTTATCTAATTACTAATTTTTTAGTCGATATCTTACCTGCTTCCATTACTTTAAGAATATAAATTCCTGAACCAATTGCAGCTACATCTATCGTAGATTTAAAACCCGAAAAACGAGTTGTTAAAACCTTCTTTCCTATTACATTAAAAACAACAATTTCTTTTACACTGTTGCTGCTAGAAGAAATTGTAAACTCTTTGTTTGTAACCGGATTGGGATACGTTTCAAAACCTTTAATCTGATTTCTTAAGACAGAAAGAACGCGCATCGAAGGTTCCTTAACCTCATAAGTACCATCACTTTTTCTTTGGATAGATTCCGTATCCTTATTACCATTAAGATTTTCATCATACTGGATTGAAAGACCAAAACCAGTCAATAAACCCGCATCATCAGAATCACTTGTCCCATAAACTAAAGCATCAATTAAATCTGTAGTTGAAATTACTGTATCGTTAGGAAAATCAGTATCATCCCCTAAATAGACTGCTACAGCATCAGCCCCATTCTGAACTTTGTTATCAGCCCCCATATCAATATCAGATCCTGAAGCTATAGAAGTAGTTGCTAAAACAAATAGACCATTTGCGTCAGTTGTTTTACCATCTAGATCATAAGACATATAACTTTTGTCATCACTCCCGTTAAATAAAACAACCACATAACCATCAAGGGCAGTGTTTGGAGTCCATAATAATTCAATAAACTCCTCAGTATCAGTTCCTGTTTGATCCGCATCAATCTCATTGATAACAATTTGACCATAAGTTAAAGAAGTGAAAATTATAAGCATTAAAGTAAAAAAGTAATTTTTTTTCATGTTGTAATTTATTTAGATTAGTAGATATGCAAATTAAGAAATTAAAACAAAATCAGCGTTATTTTAGGATTAATTTAATGTTATTCTCCTGTTATTAGTTAATTAGTACCTTTAGTGTCATAATTTTAGTAATTTGTTAAGTAATCATTAAACAATTGTAAACTAAATAAATCTGAACATCATTAAATTATTTCTTTCAGTTTTAATTACTATTTTTGGTACTTACATTCTTATAAAAACTATGAAGAAAAGCGATATTAAAATTCTATTGGTAGATGATGAACCAGATATTATAGAAATTGTTAGTTATAACCTTAAAAGTGAAGGCTATCAAATTTTTACTGCTACCAATGGTATAGAAGCTGTAAAATCTGCTAAAAAAAATAGTCCGCATTTAATTTTATTAGACATCATGATGCCAGAAATGGATGGTATTGAGGCTTGTGAGAAAATTAGAAAAATAAACGCTCTAGAAAATGTGATTATTTCTTTCTTGACTGCAAGAGGAGAAGACTATTCTCAGGTAGCTGGTTTTGAAGCTGGTGCAGACGATTATATAACAAAACCGATTAAACCTAAAGTGTTAGTAAGTAAAGTAAAGTCTTTATTGAGAAGGTTAAAATCTGAAAAAGAAAGCGAAGAAACTTTCACCGTTGGAGATATTGTTATAGATAGAGAAGAATACGTTGTATATAAAGCTGGTGTAAAAATATCATTGCCCAGAAAAGAGTTTGAATTGTTCTCTTTATTAACTTCTAAACCAGGAAAAGTATTTAAGAGAGAGGTTATTTTAGATACTGTTTGGGGAAATGAAGTTGTTGTAGGCGGCAGAACAATAGATGTTCATATTAGAAAGTTAAGAGAAAAAATTGGCGATGACCACTTTAAAACCGTGAAAGGTGTTGGTTATAAATTTGTTTTATTAGACGCAGATAAATAAATTCATTTTTATGAAAATTAAAAAAACGTACTCTTATGCGCTTTGGTCTGCAATTTACATTACCTTATTATCTTCTGTATTTGCCGCAATTTGGTATTTTTTTATTTTGAAACAATTAAGCGCAAGTGCCATTCTAATTTCTATACTGGTACTTTTTGTTCTTTCATTTTTTATTATTCAATACAGGGCAGAACACTTCATTTACAGAAGGTTAAAAAAAATTTATGAAGATGTTTCTATTCTAGATGTAAACGATTTAAGAAAAGATTCTGTAACTACAGACATCGAACAACTATCTAATAGAATGCAAACATACGCGGAAGGAAAAGAACTAGAAATAAAGAGTTTAACCGATAGAGATTCTTTTAGAAGAGATTTTTTAGGGAATGTTGCACACGAATTAAAAACACCACTTTTTACTGTACAAGGGTATATTCTTACACTTCTAGAAGGTGCAATGGAAGATAAAAATATTCGCTTAAAATACCTTGAGCGCGCAAACAAAGGTGTAGAAAGATTGGTTGCCGTTACCAAAGATTTAGACATGATTGCCAAACTAGAGACGGATGGTTTAAAGCTAAACAAAGAGGTGTTTAATATCTTAGAAATCATTCAAAATGTGTTTGATTTGTTTGAAATGAAAGCAAAAAAAAGGAATATAATTTTAAAGTTTGATAGAATTTATGAGTTCCCTGTTTTTGTAATTGGAGATATTGAAAAGACAGAACAAGTACTTATTAATTTGATTGTAAACTCTATTAAATACGGCAAACCAAACGGAAGAACTATTGTAACCGCGGATGAGTATGACCATAATAAATTTGTAATTCGAGTTATAGACAATGGAGAAGGTATTAAACAACAGCATTTCTCTCGTTTATTTGAACGTTTTTACAGAGTAGACCAAAGTAGGTCTAGAGAACAAGGTGGTTCTGGTTTAGGCTTGTCTATTGTAAAACACATTGTTGAAGCCCATAACCAAAAAATCTTACTAAAAAGCACTTTTAGACAAGGGTCTGAATTTTCATTTACAATGGAAAAAGCAAAATAAATCTATATCAGGAAATAGTTTTTATGTGCAAAATGAAAGTGACAGGCGCATTATATTAAATCAAAACCAATGTCTTTTCTATAATTCATTTGCTTGAAATGAATCTTATCAATACTTCTGTAACTTTTTTCTAAAGCTTCTTCAATTGTATTTCCTAGAGAAGTTATTGCCATAACTCTACCTCCACTTGTTACTACTTTAGCGTCTAAAGTTGCAGTTCCGGCATGAAAAACAATAGATTCGTCTATGTTCTCGAAACCTGTAATTTCTTTATTTTTTTCGTATGCCTCTGGGTAGCCACCAGAAACCAACATCACTGTCGCTGCTGTTTTATCGGTTACTGAAAAAGATTTTTCGTGTAAATTTTGATGCGCAACACCTTCAAACAACTCAAATAAATCTGAAGTTATTCTTGGCAATACCGCTTCCGTTTCAGGGTCTCCCATTCTTACGTTGTATTCTACTACAGACGGATTTCCATTATCGTTCATCAGTCCAATAAAGATAAAACCTCTGTAATCAATTCCGTCTTTTTGCAATCCTGCAATGGTAGGTTTTACCACCAATTCTTCCACTTTGTTTAAAAAAGCTTCGTCTGCAAAAGGAACAGGAGAAATTGCACCCATTCCACCAGTATTTAAACCCGCATCTCCTTCTCCAATTCTTTTGTAATCTTTTGCTGAGGGCAATATTTTATAACTTTTACCATCTGTTAGAACAAAAACAGATAATTCTATACCTTTTAAAAATTCTTCGATTACAACCGTTGTAGAAGCTTTACCAAACTTCTCATTAGAAACCATATCTTGAAGCTCTATTTTTGCTTCTTCTAAAGAATTTAAAATTAGTACTCCTTTACCCGCAGCCAAACCATCTGCTTTTAATACATAAGGTGGTTCTAAGGTTTCTAAAAAAGTATAACCTTCTTCTAAATTTTCTTTTGTAAACGACTGGTAACGCGCTGTAGGTACGCCGTGTTTTTGCATAAATTGTTTCGAGAAATCTTTACTTCCCTCTAGCAATGCCCCGTCTTTTTTAGGTCCAATTACAGGAATGTTTTTCAAATCTATATCTGCTAGAAAGAAATCATGAACTCCTTCAACTAGAGGAACTTCTGGACCGACAACTACCATTTTAATATCATTCTCTAAAACAATTTGCTTAACCGCTTCAAAGTCTGAAATATTTACATTGATATTTTTAGCTATTTTGTGAGTTCCGGCATTTCCTGGCGCTACAAAAAGTTGCGTTACTTTTCTACTTTCTTTTAACTTTATAGCAAAAGCATGTTCTCTACCTCCAGAACCTAAAATAAGAATATTCATTATGTTGTTGTTGTATTTTTGTTGATGTTGCAAATATATTTTAAATTCCTTGGACTCCGGCTTTATAATAAGATACATTTAAAAGAATCCCTTCATCAAGTATGGTCTCCTTTTTTTAATTAAAACCCCACTTTAAAAAGTACTTTATAGCAGATGAAGTATGGCGTATAAATAACTTGAAACTTTTTGAGGAACCTTGTTTTAATACATGCGTTATTTCTTCTTTGGGGAAGTATAATTTTTTCTTCCCAATTAAATCTATCTTTTTACAAATATCAATATCTTCCATGTACAGAAAATACCGTTCGTCAAAACCGCTTAATTTTATAAAGTCTTCTGTATTGTACAAGTGAAAACAACCTGTAATGTATTCTGCAAAGAAAGGTTCACTCAAATCTCTATCTCTATAAGTGCCCTTAAAAATAACTTTTTTAAATATTGGTTTTAAAAAAGTAAATCTTCTTGC
>JBLHIE010000104.1:0-5489 GCA_047614925.1 Arenicella sp. | reverse complement strand
CCACATCAAAAACTTCTGCAATTCTATTTCTTACCAATCGCCAAGTCTTTCTGCCATCGGCAATAAAGTCATTTAAATTATCCTGCAAGAAAATATCATCTGTTAGCGGAATTCCTTCAAAATACCCGAGTTGATGAAAAGCACCTAAGTCGATTGCAAAATCGCCAATTCTACTCCCAATTGTTATGATATCATCTCTTGTAATAAAAACACCGAAAGGAATATTTTGCAACGGAAAGTCTGAATTCTCTGTTACTTTTAACCAAGATCTTCTATTCGGGTTATTTGCTGTTATGATCATTCTATAAATTCTTTATTTTGTTCAAATCTATGCAATATTTTCTTGTTTAGAAGGGTAAACACAACGAATAAGTAATTTTTAACATTCCTTTTTTTAGAAAAGTATAAATTTTCATAAATTCTGTAAAATATACGAAAAAGTTATTTAATAGGTTTTGATTTTTCATTACTTTTGATACTTATTTCAAAACAACAACAATGCAGATAGACAATCAAATTTTTGACCTTATACAGGAAGAAAAAGAAAGACAATTAAATGGTTTAGAATTAATAGCCTCTGAAAACTTTGCAAGTGACCAAGTAATGCTTGCTCAAGGCTCGGTTTTAACCAATAAATATGCTGAGGGATATCCTGGAAAAAGGTATTATGGAGGTTGTGAAATTGTTGATATTGTAGAACAAATAGCCATTGATAGAGCAAAAGAATTATTTGGCGCAGCGTATGCAAACGTGCAACCGCACTCTGGTTCTCAAGCAAATACTGCTGTATTTTTTGCTTGTTTAAATCCTGGTGATAAAATTTTAGGTTTCGATTTGTCTCATGGTGGCCATTTAACACACGGTTCTCCAGTAAATTTTTCTGGAAGATTGTATAATCCAACTTTTTATGGAGTAGAGAAAGAAACGGGTGTTTTAAATTATGATAAAATTCAAGAAATTGCTACTAAAGAACAGCCAAAATTAATAATAGCCGGTGCTTCTGCATATTCTAGAGATATCGATTATGAACGTTTTAGAGTAATTGCAGATAGTGTTGGAGCTCTTTTATTAGGAGATATTTCGCATCCTGCTGGTTTAATTGCTAAGGGTATTTTAAATGACCCTTTACCGCATTGTCATATTGTAACGTCTACAACACACAAGACTCTACGTGGTCCAAGAGGAGGAATTATTTTAATGGGGAAAGATTTTGACAATCCATTTGGAGAAAAGTTGAAAAATGGAAACCTTAAAAAAATGTCTACTTTATTAAACTTTGCTGTTTTTCCTGGAAACCAAGGTGGCCCATTAGAGCACGTTATTGCTGCAAAAGCGGTTGCTTTTGGTGAGGCGTTGACAGATGAGTTTTTAGAGTATCAAATTCAAGTAAAAGAAAATGCTGCTGCCATGGCAAAAGAATTTGTAGCCAAAGGCTATGATATTATTTCTGGTGGTACAGACAATCATATGATGTTGATTGACTTGCGTAATAAAAATATTTCGGGTAAAGATGCTGAAATAGCTTTGGGAAAAGCAGAAATTACGGTAAACAAAAACATGGTTCCTTTTGATGACAAATCTCCGTTTGTTACTTCTGGTATTAGAGTAGGAACACCTGCTATTACTACCCGTGGTTTAAAAGTTGAACACATGAAAGCAGTTGTAGACCTTATAGATGAAGCAATTACAAATGCAGGGAATGAGGAAGCTTTGCATGAAATAAGTGACCGTGTTGCTGAAATGATGAGTGCAAGAAGACTATTTGTGATGTAAATCACTTAGGGTTTTAAGTAGCTATTCAGTTGCGTAAAATATATAAAAAAAGCATCAAGTTTATTCTTGATGCTTTTTATTTTGTCTTAAAAAAGTGTCAAAATTTAATCTGCATCACTTGCCCTGTCTAATAAGTTTTGATGGATACTCTTTGAAGTTGATACCCCTAGTTGTTTTATGTTTTCTACTTTTTTAATTAGGTTTCCTCTACCTGTTAATTTTTTCATAGAAGAGTCATAACTACCTTGCACCGTTTTTAACTGATTGCCAACTTTAATTAAATCTTCCGTTAAGTTCACAAATTGGTCATACAAAGCACCCGCTTGTTTAGATATTTCTAATACGTTCTTCTTTTGATTCTCTTGCCTCCACATTGAAGAAACCGTACTTAAGGTTGCCAATAGGGTAGAAGTAGATACTAAAACAATGTTTTTATCTAACGCTTCTAAATACAAATCATTTACTTTATTTAAGGCAATCATTAAAGCAGGCTCTATAGGAACAAACATTAGCACATAATCTGGCGAATTAATTTCATACAGAGCATCGTATTTTTTAGAGCTTAAATCTTTAAAATGGTCTCGAATACTTTTAATATGTTTTGATAAAAAAGCCTCTTTTTCAATTTCGTTTTCTGATGAAAAGTAACCTTCATAAGCAGTTAAAGATACTTTAGAATCGACAATTAAATGTCTATTGTCTGGTAAATTAATGATGAAATCCGGCTTTTTTACTTTTCCTTCGTCATCTCTAAATCCGCCTTGTGTGGTATAATGAATTCCTTTGGTTAGTTTTGCCTTTTCTAATAAAATTTCTAATTGTGTTTCACCCCAATCTCCTTGGGTTTTATTGTCGCCTTTTAAAGCTTTTGTTAAATTTATTGCCTCCTTACTCATTTGTAAGTTCAAATCTTTCAAATGGCCTAATTGTTCGCGCAAGGCAGAATGCATGCCAATACTTTTCTCTTGTGTTTCTGTTACTTTCTTCTCAAAGCCTTCTATTTTTTCTTTTAAAGGATTTAAAATTGCACTGATGCTTTCTTTATTTTGATTTTTAAATTTTGTAGAATTTTCATCTAAAATTCTTGTTGCTAGGTTTTCAAACTCTTTCGTGAATTTTTCATTCAGTTTTTCTACTTCGCCTTTATTTTCAACTAATTTTTGTTGCAAATTATGTAATTCAGCATCTTGCCTTGTATTGGTAGTAATTAAGTTTTCTTTTTCTTGTTGCTTCTCTTTTAACGCTACTTGAGATGCTATAAAATTATTTTCTGTAATTTCTTTAGACTGTTGCAGCAAAACCAACCGTTCTTCAAGAGTCGCTTTTTCTTTTTCTGTAGTAGTATTCTCTTTTTCGAAATTCAGCTTAGAAAGTAATTTC
Organism: Arenicella sp.; assembly: GCA_047614925.1. Classification (GTDB taxonomy): domain Bacteria; phylum Bacteroidota; class Bacteroidia; order Flavobacteriales; family Flavobacteriaceae; genus Polaribacter. Next base: position 2,336 of record JBLHIE010000104.1, on the reverse strand, counting down.
CCTACAAATAAGCCTATTAAGGTAAAAATCACAGCAATTAATAAGTATGTAAATATTTCAGTCATCATGTCAATTTAAGTCCTTAAATTTATCACTTTAAAAAACAATAAGAAACCTTTTATTTGGGTTTTTGTAAACAATTAATTGGAAGCTATTTGTGGAAAAAATCTCAAAATTTATTTTATACACTCTTTTAGGTTGGAAAGTAGAAAATGGTTTTCCTGATAAACCTAAGAAATACATTATCATTGCCGCACCTCATACCAGTTGGATTGATTTTCCAATTGCTGTTCTGTCAAGAATGAGTGCAGGTAAAATGGTTCATTTTATCGGCAAAGGCTCTCTTTTTAAATGGCCTCTTGGTGCTGTTTTTAGAGCTTTGGGTGGAATACCTGTTGATAGAGATAAAAGTGTGAATATGGTAGCATCTGTTGTAGCTGTTTTTAACTCTAAAGAAGAATTTAGATTGGGGTTATCGCCCGAAGGGACTAGAAAAAAGGTTGAAAAATGGAAAACAGGTTTCTATTATATTGCCAAGGGGGCAAATGTTCCTATTGTAATGGCAACCTTGGATTTTGAAAATAAAAAAATAAAAATTTCAGCACCTTATTATGTAACAGATGATATGGAAAATGACTTTAAAGTCTTCAAAGCTTTTTATAAGAACGTAAAGGGAAAAAAACCTGAATTATCATAATTTCTAACAGTGAAGTTTAATTTATTTTAATTAAATTCGTATTGTAAATTATTTTAATAGAGATTAGGGGCTTTATTAAAAGAAAATACAACACAGCTTAAGTTGTGAATAAGGTCTCTAGTTTACTGGAGGCTTTTTTTTATTCATTCTTTTTAGAAATTTTTTCAGCAATTCTTATAATAACTTCGGTGGCTTTTAGCATGGATTCTGCTGGAACATATTCAAAACGGCCATGAAAATTATGGCCTCCTGCAAAAATATTGGGACAAGGCAATCCTTTAAAGGATAATTGAGAACCGTCTGTACCTCCTCTAATTGGTTTAATTAAAGGTGTAATTCCTAAATCAATCATTACCTCCTCAACAAGATCTACAATGTGCATTACAGGAGTAATTTTTTCCTTCATATTAAAATACTGATTCTTAACAACTACCTCAATCACATTTTGACCTTGTTTTTTATTAAGCACCGTTGCAATATTGTGTAATACTGTTTTCCTTTGTTCAAACAATTTTAGGTCATGATCTCTTATAATATATTCTAAAACTGTTTTTTCTACATTCCCTTGCATGTCATGTAAATGAAAAAAACCTTCATAATCAGTCGTTTTTTCGGGAACTTCATCTAATGGTAATAAACTCATAAAATCATTGGCAATTTGCATGGAATTAATCATTTTTCCCATTGCATAACCAGGATGTACAATTTTTCCGGTAATGGTTACCACAGCGCTTGCCGCATTAAAATTTTCATATTCTAATTCTCCAATCTGACTGCCATCCATTGTGTATGCCCAAGCGGCACCAAATTTTTCTACATCAAATAAATGAGCTCCTTTGCCAACTTCTTCGTCTGGTGTAAAACATATTCTAAGGGTACCGTGTTTTATTTCTGGATGCTGAATCAAGTATTCCATCGCTGTTACAATTTCTGTAACACCCGCTTTGTCATCTGCTCCTAAAAGCGTGGTGCCATCTGTTGTGATAATGGTTTGTCCTTTGTATTGTTTTAAATCTTCAAAATAATCTGGAGAAAGGACAATATTTTTTTCTTTGTTTAGAACGATATCACCACCTTGATAATTCTCTATAATTTGAGGTTTTATATTTTTACCTGTAAAATCCGGACTCGTATCCATATGGGAAACAAAACCAATAGTTGGTACTTCGTGTGGCACATTGCTAGGTAGCGTAGCCATGATGTAGCAGTTTTCATCTAATACAATGTCTTGCATGCCAATGGCTTTTAAATCGGCTACTAAAACACGTGCTAAATCCCACTGATTTTCTGTGCTCGGAAAAGCGGGGTTATTCGGGTCCGATTCTGTATCTATCGATACATACTTTATAAACCGTTCTATAATTTTTTTTTGATCAATCATTTGTATTCAACTATTTTTATATTTTCTATGTGTTTTTATTGTATTTCTTTTATTTCCATTCAATTTATATCTTACTTTAATTAGGATAAAAAAAGATTCGAATAAGCACACTATTATCGGTACTTATAATGCAACTCCAATTTGCCTATTTTTTGGTCTCCACCTAACCAAGCAGTATTTTTATCTATAAACTGAATTGTATAATAGGCATCTTTAGACACTTCTTTCCAAGTTGCTCCGCCATTATTAGAAAATGAA
>JBLHIE010000103.1:0-5624 GCA_047614925.1 Arenicella sp. | reverse complement strand
GCTACCATAAAAGGAACAATCTTATCTGTTACTTTTGCTATTTTTTTAATTCCTCCAATAATTACAATACCAACTAGAATCGCCATTACCAATCCAAACAACCATCCTTTACCATGTAAAATAGAAACCCCACCAACTGGGGTTGTAATATTTTCTACCAATTGAAATGCTTGATTTACTTGAAACATGTTTCCACCTCCAAAAGAACCTCCAATTACAAAGACTGCAAATAATGCTGCTAATATTTTTCCTAAAGTTTTATTTTTTAATCCTTTTGTAAGGTAATACATTGGACCTCCAAAAACAGTTCCGTCCGCTTCAATGTCTCTGTATTTTACACCCAACGTACATTCTACAAATTTCGACGCCATCCCCAAGAAACCAGCAACGATCATCCAAAAAGTAGCTCCTGCACCACCAATTGAAACGGCAATTGCAACCCCTGCAATATTACCCAAACCTACCGTTGCAGATAAAGCTGCCGTTAATGCTTGAAAATGTGTAACTTCTCCTTCATGCCCCTCTACTCTTATGGTATCAGGGTTATCTTCTTCATCAGTAAATGTAGATTTTGCTATTTCAACCTTATGATCTACTCTATTTTCTAAATCGTCATATTTTCCTCTCACAATATTTATGGAAGTAAAGAATCCTCTAAAGTTTATAAAATTAAAATAAAAGGTAAAATATAAAGCACCTAGAATTAATGGAAATAAAACCCAATAAATACTAACGGTATCTGAAAAAGGAATCTGATAAAAAATAATGTCTACAAACCATCCTGTTGCATTTCCAAATGCTTCATCTATCTGTTGATCTAGACCTTTTTCTTGTGCGAACGTAAAAAAGGGTGTTGCTAAAAATAACAACGAAAGAAGTTTTTTATTCATAATATCTTTGATTTGTTTTTATTTATCGCTGCGCAATATCTTAAAAAAAAATGAAAAACGGAAAGTTACATCGAAAAAAAATCCCATTTCTTTGCCTTTTAGAGGCGCTGAAATAGGATTTTAAAAATTTATTTAAGTAAAAACTATTTTTGTCTTTTATGATCAATCGCTTTTAAGTAGCGTGCCAACTCAACTTTTACTTTTGGAGCTAATAGCAGCAATCCTATAATATTTGGGAATACCATTGCAAATATCATAGCATCCGAAAATTCAATTACAGAGCCTAAAGTAGAAGATGCACCAATTACTACAAACACTAAAAATAGTGCTTTATAGGTAATATCTGCTATTTTTCCTTTTCCGAATAAGTAGGTCCATCCTTGTATTCCGTAATAAGACCAAGAGAGCATCGATGAAAAGGCGAATAAAATCACAGCCACTGTTAGCAAAATAGAAAAATTAGGAATTGCAGAATCAAAAGCAACAGATGTTAAATCTACACCGTTAATAGGTTGGTTCGTTGCATTTAAGAGTACATTACTTTTTGAATCTAAATTACCATAGGTAAATAAATTACTTCTTAAATTGGTTACTACAATTACCAAAGCTGTCATTGAACAAACAATTACAGTATCTACAAATGGCCCTATTGAAGCTACAATACCTTCACTGGCTGGAAACTTCGTTTTTACTGCTGCGTGTGCAATAGATGCCGACCCAACACCTGCTTCGTTTGAAAAAGCAGCTCTTTGAAAACCAACAATCATTACCCCAATTAAACCTCCTACTACAGAAGTTTGTTTAAAAGCACCATCCCAAATCTGACCCATCGCCTCTGGTATTATACTAAAATTCATTGCAAGTATAACTAGGGAAGCACCTACAAACATAATTGCCATAAAAGGCACTATTTTTTCTGTTACTCTACCAATCCTTTTAATTCCACCAATAATTACCACACCAACTAATGCTGCCATTACAAGCCCAAATACAAACCCAGACTCAATGTCAAAAAGTTGCTTAAATTGAGCAGCTGCTTGGTTTGCTTGAAACATATTTCCACCTCCAAAAGAACCTCCAATTACAAAAACTGCATACAAAACAGCTAAAACTTTTCCCAATCCGGCTAGATTCTTTTCTTTTAATCCTTTTTTTAAGTAGTACATTGGTCCTCCATATATTTTCCCATCTTCACCAACTTCTCTATACTTAACCCCTAAAGTAGCTTCTACTAATTTTGTAGACATTCCTAAAAACCCTGCTAGAATCATCCATATGGTAGCTCCGGGACCTCCAATTGCAATTGCAACTGCAACACCTGCAATATTTCCTAAACCTACAGTTGCCGAAAGTGCGGCTGTTAATGCTTGAAAGTGTGTAACTTCTCCAACTACTCCTTCAGCTTTAACCGTTTCAAAAACATCACCGCCTGGAGTTGAATCACCAGCCACTTCATCAACTGAACTATGATCAATCTCGTCATATTTCCCATTTGTAGCTCTTATAGCAACCCCCAATAAAGTGATGTTAGAAAACTTAAAATACAATGTAAAAAAGAAAGCTCCAGATAATAGCAGAATAACTACGATTGGAACCTCTATACCCGCAATTAAGATTGGGTAAAAAACCACTGAACTAACAGCGTCTGCAAAAGGTTTAAATTGTTCTTCTATTTGTTCATCTATTGTTAACTCTTGTGCGAAGGATAACATGGGAAATGCTAACAAAAGCATAGAAATAAGTTTTTTGTACATAAAAATTTCAAATTGATTAATATTAAGTAATCTGCAATATCATAAAAAAATGTTCTTATGACAACTTTTGAACGTTAAAAGTAATTTTACAAAGGTTTTTCTGAGAATTTCGGAAGATTTTGCTCAAATAATTTTCAACAAAATTAATACTATTTAAAATAGTTCTCTTAATTTTAAAAGCTGTTCTGGCCTTCCTAAAATAATTAATTGAGAATCTGCGACCAATTTTATATTGGCTTCTGGATTTATAATATACTCTTTATTCGGATTTCTAAAACCTATTACCGTACACCCTGTTTGCTTTCTTAAGTCTAAATCTAAGATCTTTTTATAGTATATTTTTTAGGCAAATCATTTACTGCTATTTCCTCTAAATTCGCAGTAGTATCTCTTTCTATTGTTAACCTATCTAAAAACTCTATCATATCTGACGTGGGTAACAAAGAAGCCATATGGTCTCCGCTCAATTTATCTGGCATAATTACATTTTTTGCCCCAGCAAATTTTATTTTTTTATAAGAAGACTCCTTTTCCGCCCTGCTTATAATAACACAATCTTTGTTTAATTGACTTGCTGTTAAAACCACAAAAAGATTGTCTGCATCTGAAGGCAAAGCCGTAATTAAAAAAGAGGCTTTCTCAATACCGGCTCTCTGTAATGTCTCATCGAGGGTGGCATCACCTTCAATATTTAAAATTCCTTGAGCATCTAAGATTGCAATTGTCTCTCTTTTCTTTTCTACTACAACAAACTTTTTATTATAATTACCCAATTTTAAAATTGTTTACCTTCCATTTCTACCATAACCACAAACAATCGTATGCCCTTTTAAATGTCCTATTTGCTTTCCCACTCTTCTATGTTTAAAATGTTCAAAAAATTTACCACTTACTAAATATTCTGAAAATGCAGAAACTGCATACCCAAAAATGATAATACTTGTTAAGATTAGAAATATTGTAAATATTTTCTCTTCTGGAGAAAAAGGTTGAAGCTCCCCCAAAACCAACAGTAGTTATTGTAATGACGGTCATGTAAAGGGCGTCTATAAAGTTGTAACCAGAAAGCCACATATACCCAATAGTACCAATAGCAATAATTGAAATTACTAATCCGCCAATTTTATTTATTTTCGATTTTATAACAACCATACTTTATAAATCGAAAACAGAACTCCTTTTTGTGTAAACCATATCTTTTAATTTATAAACAAAAGCCATTGTTAAATACAAACCAAATGACAAACCAAGTGTGAAAAAAGTTACATAAATAAAAAACAAACGCACGTTTAAAGCACGCATTCCTAGCCTATCTGCAAGTCTAGAGAAAACTCCAAATCCGTGTCTTTCAAAAAAATGTCTAATCGCGTCTATCACTCTTATTAGAATATAGTGCAAGGTACTCTATTATGCTGTTTTTTCAATAAGAATTTATTGCTCGTTTTAGTTAAAATAAAGTTTAAAAAACATTATTAAAGGTTGTTATAAACTCTGTTAAATTAAAGTAGAATTGATTAACTTTGCTTTTCTCAAAAAAACAGGCACGTTTGAAAGACCAAGAATATTTAGAAGTTTACGGAGCAAGAGTTCATAATTTAAAGAACATAGATGTTAGAATTCCACGAGAAAAGCTAGTTGTAATTACTGGTTTAAGTGGAAGCGGAAAATCTTCTTTAGCTTTTGATACCATTTACGCAGAAGGACAAAGACGTTATATAGAAACCTTTTCTGCTTATGCTAGACAGTTTTTAGGCGGACTAGAAAGACCCGACGTTGATAAGATTGATGGACTTTCTCCTGTTATTTCCATCGAACAAAAAACGACAAATAAAAGTCCGCGTTCTACCGTTGGCACCATTACAGAAATCTATGATTTTCTAAGATTACTTTTTGCAAGAGCTGCAGATGCCTACTCTTACAATACCAATCAGAAAATGGTGAGCTACTCTGATGAACAAATTAAAAACTTAATTTTAAAGGATTTTGATGGTAAAAAAATAGCCATTTTAGCTCCTTTAATTAAGTCTAGAAAAGGACATTATAGAGAGCTTTTTGAACAAATATCTAAACAAGGTTTTATTAGAGTTCGTGTAGACGGAAAAATTCAAGAGATTGAAAAAGGCATGAAGTTAGATCGTTACAAAACCCACGATATTGAAGTTGTTATTGATCGATTGGCCGTAAATACTTCTGTAGAAAAAAGACTAGAAGAAACCATAAAAACGGCCTTATATTCTGGTGACAATATCTTAATGGTAATTGATGTAGAGGATAACAATCCTAGATATTTTAGTAGAGAGTTAATGTGCCCAACTACAGGAATTGCCTACCCAAATCCTGAACCAAATACCTTCTCTTTCAACTCACCAAAAGGTGCTTGTAATAGCTGTAATGGATTGGGTATTACAAATGAAATCAACTTAAATAAAGTAATTCCAGACGCTACTGTTTCAATTAAGAAAGGTGGAATTGCACCTTTAGGAGAGCAAAAAAGTAGTTGGATTTTTAAACAAATTGAAAATATTGCAGAACGCTATCAGTTCAAATTAACAGATTCTATAAAAGACATTCCGAAGGAAGCCTTAGAAATTATTTTAAATGGTGGTAATGAATCTTTTGAAATTGAATCTAAAACCGTTGGTGTTCGTAGAAATTATAAAATAGATTTTGAGGGTATTATTGCCTTTATAGATAGCCAATACAACAATGCAGAAAGCACGTCTATTAAACGCTGGGCAAAAGGCTTTATGGATGAAGTTACTTGTTCTTCCTGTCAAGGAAAAAGGCTAAAGAAAGAAGCGCTTCACTTTAAAATTACAGATAAAAATATTAGTGACTTGGTGCAGATGGATGTTACTGAATTGGCAAATTGGTTCAAAAACGTCGAAAAAGAGCTGTCAAAAAAACAATTGATAATTGCTTCAGAAATACTAAAAGAAATAGGAACTAGAATTCAGTTTTTAGTAGACGTTGGTTTGGA
>JBLHIE010000102.1:0-5661 GCA_047614925.1 Arenicella sp. | reverse complement strand
GTACATGATGCCAAAACGGAAACTCGTAATAATGATAATACATAGCATCCTGCCAATCTTTTGGAGTATTACCTTCTAAAACAGGAACAAAACTAGTGCCTTGCATTTTCTGAGTTGTTGAAATACCGGCTAATTCTAATAAGGTTGGCGCAAAATCTATATTTGTAATAATGTCTTCGTTAACACTTCCTGCCTTTATTTTACCCGGGTATTTTACCATAAAAGGCATTCTTAAAGATTCTTCGTAAATAAATCTTTTATCGAAAAAACCGTGATCGCCTAAATAAAAACCTTGGTCTGACGCTACTACAATAATGGTATTTTCTTCAAGATTATTTTCTTTTAAATAGTTTAAAACACGTCCAACATTATCGTCAACAGATTTAACACAGGCTAAATAATCTTTAATATAGTTTTGATATCTCCATTTTCTTCCTTCTTCATTACTCATACCATCTGGTTGTACGATCTCGCCTGGTTTAGCACCATAGAAATCCCATTTAATACTTTCTTTCCCCTTCTTTAGATTCTTTGGACGCTCTAATTTCATATCTCTACGACTAAAATATTCCATCGTCATTTCCGTATCCCCAGCCGTTTTTTCACGTCCTTCATACGTATCATTAAATGTTGCTGGATACGGCATTTCTATATCATCCCATAATGTTTCATATTTTGTGTCTGGTTCCCATGGTCTATGTGGCGCTTTGTATTGCAGTATCATTAAGAATGGTTGCTTGGAAGTTTTTGTAGAATCGAGCCAAGTCAATGCAAAATCTGTACTTAAATTAGTAGCATAACCTTTCTCTTTTACATCGATTCCATTATCATTAAAAAGAGGGTTCCAATAAAGGCCTTGTTGTCCTGCAGAACTATGGTATTTAAAGCTATCGAATCCAACCGGTTCTGTGCCTAAGTGCCATTTACCAAATAAGCCAGTACTATAGCCTTGTTTTTGAAATTCTTGTGGAAACGTCCACTGCTCTGAATTAAATTTTCCTCCACTTTCGTTTTTATAGTACCCATTTAAGTTACTATAATTACCTGTTAATATAGCTGCTCTACTTGGGCCACAAATAGCATTGGTAACTAAAACATCTTGAAATAACATCCCTTCTTTTGCAACTTTATCAATATTAGGTGTTGGTGCAATATCTTTATAAATTCCGCCATAGGCACTAATAGCCTGTGTTGTTAAATCATCTGCCATGATGTAAATAATATTTGGCTTCACAGTTGATGCTACTTTTGCTGAAACATTTGTGTGAGATTTTGCTATATTACAAGAATTTAAAAACCCAAAAAAAAGAGTTAACACGCAAAAGATTTTAATAAAATTATTTTTCATTTTGTTCTTTTTAATCTATTATTTAAAATTGTACTCAAACTATCTACAGTTTCTTTGAAGGATGCTTCCATTGCCAAATTTCTGTTTTCGTCTGAATCTGTATTGTGGTCGTAGAGCATTCTGGCTATTGTTTTATCATTTCTTTGCCATTCTGTATAAAATAAATTATCTGCAATTAGAGTTTCTCCCTTTTGCCATCTAGCCAAAGCTGTATTTTTAAATACTTTTGAAGGTGTTTGTAAGGCTTCAACCAAAGATTCGCCGTCTACTTGTGGTGGAGTAGAAATATTTGCCAATTCGCATAAGGTTGGATATAAATCTACCAATTCAGCAATCGAATTCGTCCGCCTATCTTTCGGTATATTGGAAGCACTTATTATTAAAGGTACTTGAAGCGCTACTTCAAAATTACTATGCTTTACCCATAGTCCGTGTTCCATTAAGCTCCAACCATGATCACCCACTAAAACAATAATTGTGTTGTCTTTTAATCCCAAGTTTTTAAGTTCTTTTAAAACTTTTCCTACTTGAGCATCCACATAACTTACAGCAGCATAATAGCCGTGTATCAACTTTTTTGCAACAGCATCAGAAACTTGTCCTTTTTTAGGAATGTCTTTGTAATAACGCAATTCACCCCAAGAATGGTTGGCTATTTCTGGAGCAGAGTTAGAGAAAGAATTGTTTTTTGGTAAGGTAATTTTAGATTCCTTGTACAAATCCCAATATTTTTTTGGTGCATTAAATGGCAAATGTGGCTTTACAAAACCAACAGCTAGAAAAAAGGGCTTTCCTTCTGCTTTTAATTTTTTAAAATCTAAAATTGATTTGTTTGCCGTTTTACCGTCATAATAAGCAGCATCTTCAATATCTGGTTTTTCATACGCATACCCATGTTCACCATTTTTTTCTAAATTTATATTCTCTTTAGATTGATAATCACGCCAACCTTTCACATACGGATACCATTCCTCATCCCATTCTTTAATATCTCTCTTTAAATGCGTTATTTTATTGTTACTAATAGTCGTATATCCTTGATTTTTAAAATGCTTTACCAATGTTAGAATATTAGGGGTTTCCTTTGTAATACTCGCATTATATTTTAAAAAACGGTTTGCTGTAGGTCTTATTCCCGTTAAGATACTAGCTCTAGAGGCTCCACAAACGGGTACATTACAATAGGCTCTTTTAAAGGTGACACCTGATTTAGCTAGGGCATCAATATTGGGACTACTAATTTGACTTTGTCCGTACACACTTAATTCAGGACGCAAATCATCCATCATTAAAAATAACACATTTTTTTTGACAGAAGTTAATGTCTTTTTTTCCTTAATTGTTTTACAACTTAAAAAAATTAAAAGACATGTGATGCCAACTAATTTACAATGTTTCATTTTATAATTCAATTCTGTAATTAACTTCTAAAGTAGTTAATTTTAAATCTTTATCGTTTGAGGAAGATCCTGTCATTATAATAAACTCACCAGGCTCTACACAATATGCCATGTTGATATCATAAAATGCTAAACTTTCGGTATCTATAGTGAAACTTACTGTTTTTGTTTCCCCTGCTTTTAACGCCACTCGCTGATAACCTTTTAGTTCTTTTACAGGTCTTGTAGCGCTACTAACTTTGTCTCGGATATACATTTGAACGATTTCCTCTCCATCAATTTTTCCAGTATTAGTGACATCAACTGTAACAGTTAAGGCTTCATCTTGTTTGAATGTCTTACTTGACAATTTTGGTGCGTGATAACTATATTTAGTATAACTTAAACCGAACCCAAAAGGATATAAGGGTGTATTTTTCTCATCGGCATATTTATGAAAATAAGCCGAGGGCTTGTGATTGTATATCATTCTTAACTGACCAACACTTCTTGCAACAGTTAAAGGCAATTTACCACTTGGATTAACGTCACCAAATAAAATTTCAGCAACTGCTTGACCGCCTAAATTCCCAGGTTCCCAAGATTCTAAAATAGCTGGAATATTTTTTTCAAGCCAAGGTTCAGAAATTGGTTTTCCGTTTACCAAAACAATGATTACTGGTGTTCCTGTTTTTTCAATCGCCTGAACTAATTCTAGTTGTTTGCCAAACAAATCTAGGTTGGCACGCCCCATATTTTCACCAGCCGTTTTATCTTTCCATTTATAGCGCATAGAATTATCTCCTACAACAACAATTGCATAGTCTGCATTTTTGGCTTTTTCTGCAGCTTCCTGGATTTTAGAACTTTGAATTTTTCTAATATTTTCTCCTGAATCAAAAAAGTTTACAGCATAGCCTTTGGTTTCCCCTAAATCTTTAATTCCCTCATAAATAGTAATTACATTTTCATCAGGTTGGGCAGCATGCCAATCACCTAAAATAGATTGGTTATTTGCATTGGGTCCTGTTACAAATATTTTCTTTTTTGAAGTGGTTTTTTGTAAAGGTAATATCCCATTATTTTTAAGCAATACGATCCCTTTTCTTGCAGACTCTAGCGCAGTCGCTTTATGTTCTTCTGTAAAAAGTAATTCCCCTTTTTTCTCTAAATCTACAAATCGATTTTCAAATAATCCTAATTTAAACTTCGCTGTTAAAATTTTACGGCATGCCTCATTTACACGATTTATAGAAAGTTTCCCTTCTTTTACCGATGCAATAATCGCATCTGTAAATTCTGGTCCATGCATGTGCATATCCATACCAGCATCAACAGATAAATAAGAAGCTTCTTGCATGTCTTTTGCGGTATGATGCAACGTGTTAATACGTTCGATATCTAACCAGTCACTTACATAAAATCCTTTGAAGTTCCATTCGTTTCTTAAAACATCCGTCATTAACCATTTACTCATATGAGATGGAACGCCATTTATCTCATTATGTGCAGCCATAATGGAGTAGACTCCTGCGTCAATAGCCTTCTTATACGGAGGTAGATGTACTTCTCTTAGTGTACGGACTGAAATATCTGCAGCAGCAGCATTGAGTCCATTTATAGATTCGCCACCACCAATTAAATGTTTTACACATGCAATTACTTTTTGAGTTCCCGTAAAATCTCCTTGTTGAAATCCATTAATCATTGCAGCTCCCATGTTACCAACCATAAAAGGATCTTCCCCCAATGTTTCTCCAACTCTACCCCAGCGTGGGTCTCTTAATATATCTATATTTGGTGTAAAGGTCCAATGGCTTCCCGTAGCTCTCATCTCTTTGGCAGTTTGTTTACCTATGGAATATAAAAAATCATCATTCCAAGTAGATGCTAATCCAATTGGAGATGGATATACCGTTGTGCCAGGAACTAAAGCATTCCCGTGTATCGCATCAATCCCTATTAATACCGGTATTTTTAATGGTGATTTTAAGGCCAATTCTTGCAAGTAATTTGCTTCTTTAGCGGTTAAAACATGTAAAAAAGAACCTATTTTTCCCTCTTCACACAATGCAGAGACATCATTAACAGAAAGTGTTTTATAAAAACCCTGTGCATCATTATTTTCTTTATCATCGTTAGGGTTTCCTTTTTTCATATGATCCAATCCTACAAATTGATTCATTTGATATACCTTATCTTCTAAGGTCATCCTTTTCATTAAATCGTCTACTCTTTTTTCAGTAGATTGTAATGAATCTAAATACAAAGGACTTAAATCTGACTTAAGTCCCATTGAATTTTGTGCATAACTACTACACACAGTTAACATAAAACTCAATAAAATTCCTTTTTCAATTACTCTTTTAAACATATTATTTTTTTATATTTTTAATGACGTTATAACTCGGAGTTGGTTGAAATTTTGAATCGTAAATAGATTGAAAAACACCTTCTTTTCCTTTTTTAGTGCGCTCACCGATATCCCAAAGATTAAGTGTTACAACACATGATTTTGCTTTCTCCTGTAAAACACTAATTAATTTTTGATAAAACTCAGCTTGTCTTTTTAAACCACTCTTTAAATCACTTTTATCTTGAATAAAATAATCGAGTTCGGTTACATGAAACTCTAAATCATTTTGATGCGCCCAATCTATTAATTTTGATAATTTTTTTAATTCTATGTCCGTATTCTCCTTTAGTGCTTTTGTTGTTGGACTAAGACCTATATGTGCTTGCCATCCAATACCATCTACACGATAGCCTTTAGATCTTATATACAATATGGTTTCTTTTAGCTTATCCCACATTTCGGTTTGCATTCCTGCATTTTGATTATATACCAGCTTAATATTAGTAGCATGTTTTGTTGCAATCTCAAAAGCTTTTAAAATATAAAGTGGATAGCCATTTTCATCTAATCCCATTTTT
>JBLHIE010000101.1:0-5680 GCA_047614925.1 Arenicella sp. | reverse complement strand
ACAAATTAATCGATTTTACAGTTGCTTTAGATAAGCTAGATAAAATAGGTAAAGACGGGGTTGTAAAAGAAATGCTATCGAAAGGCATTACTGAGGAAGCAATCGAAAAAGTACAGCCTTTGTTTGATTTTAAAGGCTCAAATACAGCGAAGTTAGCTTCTTTAGAAAAGATGTTACAAGCTTCTGAAGAAGGACAAAGTGGGGTAGAAGAGCTTCGTTTTGTAATCAACGCGGTGTCTGAATTAGGTTTAGAAACAGCTGCTTTAGAGGTAGATGTTACGTTGGCAAGAGGTTTAAATTATTACACCGGTGCAATTTTTGAAGTGGCCGCGCCAGAGGGAGTAAAAATGGGGTCTGTTGGTGGTGGTGGAAGATATGACGATTTAACAGGGATTTTTGGCTTAAAAGATGTCTCTGGAGTTGGAATTTCATTTGGCCTTGATAGAATTTATTTGGTATTAGAGGAATTAGGGTTGTTTAAAGCCGTTGATTTGCCAAAACCTAAGGTTATTTTCTTAAATTTTGATCCGCGTACAGATGTGCTAAAAATGAAAGCAATCAAGAGTTTAAGAGCACACGGAATTAAGTCTGAATTTTATCCTGACTTAGGTGAAAGTAATAAGCAAGAAAAACGACAATGGAAATACGTTTCTAGTAGAGCAATCGCATTTGTGGTTTCTAAAGTAGAAAATGATGTTTTTACTTTGAAAGACATGACTTCTAATGAACAAATAAACTGTTCTTTATTAGAATTAGTAGAAAAATTAAAATAGCCTTTACAAGCAGAGGCTCGTAGTTGTCTGCTTAATGAGTGTTTAAAAAAGTTATTGTGCAATAATAAAGTTTAATATTAGGGGATGAGACGTTCTTCAAATAAATCAAACAAATAATTCAATACTATTTGTAATTTGAAAGAACATTGTTTTATTGAATGTGATAAAGTCAAGTGGATACATGTCAAAAATTATTAAAGAATAACTTTAATTTATCAAAAAACTAAAATAATACGTTGCAAACACGTAAATTTGCACTTTAATAAAGAATGAAATGTTTGAATTGAACAGCAAAATGAATGAAGATAGAATTGAAGAAATAGGGGAGCATCATGTGGCAACTTCGGCGGAAAACCCGATAAGACCAGATGCTTTTGATATTTCTGATGAAGAAAAAATAGCAAAAATAGAAGCTAGTGTAAAAGATATTTTACACACTTTAGGAATGGATTTAACGGATGACAGCATCCAAGGAACTCCGAAAAGAGTTGCAAAAGCATTTATAAACGAAATGTTTATGGGCTTGAATCCTAAAAACATGCCAAAGGCTTCTACGTTTGACAATAATTATAGTTATGGTGAAATGTTGGTAGAAAAGAACATTGTTGTGTATTCTACCTGTGAGCACCATTTGTTACCTATTATAGGGAGAGCGCATGTTGCTTACATTTCTGATGGTAAAGTAATCGGACTTTCTAAGATGAATAGAATTGTAGAGTATTTTTCCAAAAGACCACAAGTGCAAGAGCGTTTAACAATGCAAGTTGTGCAAGCAATGCAAGAAGCTTTAGGAACACAAGATGTTGCTTGCGTTATTGATGCAAAGCATTTATGTGTAAATTCTAGGGGAATTAAAGACATTGAAAGCTCTACTGTAACCTCAGAATTTGGTGGGAAATTCAAAGAAAAAGAAACTAAAAAAGAATTTTTACAGTATTTACAAATGGATACGAAGTTCTAAGAAAATTAAAATATAATAATAATTAAAAACCGTTTAGAAATTTTCTAAACGGTTTTTTTATGCTCAAAATTTAGCTAATATCGTTCTGTCAGTTCGAGAGATGTTGCTATTTCAGTAAAATTGTATCCAGAACCCATATGTGAAAAAGGATTCAAATTAGATATAACTAAACCAATATCTCACAGGTTTAGTTGCGTTTTATCCTACAAGGTTTTCAAAACCTTGTAGGTATAACTCCTTAAAAAAAAGTCCAGAAAATCTAAATTAGATCTACTGGACTTTTATAATTTATTTTGAATTTGTTCCGAAGTAGAAATCAAATAATATATTTAATTATGCAACACCACCCATTCTCCTTTTTCAATTAAAGGAATGGCTTGTTTGTATTTTACTTCTTTTTGTTCGCCACTCATTACATTTTTAATCGTAACACGTTCGTTTCTTCCAATCTTTGGTTGGTCTCTAACCACGGTTTCAACAGGTTCTGATGGTTGTTTAGAGTTAGAAATTGCTTGTTCACTTGAATTTTGAACAGCTGCTTTACTGGTGTTTAAACGCTCTTTTTTGTGATCTCTAGCTTCAGAAATTTGGTTAGATTGTGCTGGTAATTCTCCCTTAAATAAGAAAGACAGTACTTCTTTGTTAATTTCATCTACGGTAAGTTTAAACAACTCAAAAGCTTCAAATTTATAAATTAATAAAGGATCTTTTTGCTCATAAGAAGCATTTTGTACAGAGTGTTTCAACTCATCCATCTTACGCAAATGTTCTTTCCAGTTTTCATCGATAATTGCCAGCGTAATATTTTTCTCAAAATCTGTAACCAAACTTTTACCTGCTGTTTCGTACGCCTCTTTTAGATTGGTAACCACTTGTAACGATTTTGTTCCGTCCGTAAAAGGAACTACAATTCGTTCATATTTATCACCTTCATTTTCAAAAACATCTTTAATAACAGGAAATGCTAAAACGGCATTTCTTGCAATTTTGTTCTTGTAGTGTTCAGATACAATATCAAACAATTGGTCTGCAATTTCCTTTTCCGTTAATTTATCAAAATCTTCAGCAGAAATAGGAGAGGTCATTGAAGAAAACTTGATCAATTCAAACTCAAAATTCTTAAAATCTTTTGCTGTTTTATTATGGATGATTATAGATTCACATGTTTCATAAATCATGTTTGCAATATCCACTTGTAAACGTTTTCCGTCTAAAGCATTTTTTCTTCTTTTATAAACAAACTCACGCTGAGCGTTCATAATATCATCATATTCTAAAAGACGTTTACGAATTCCGAAGTTGTTTTCTTCTACTTTCTTTTGTGCTCTTTCAATAGATTTAGAAATCATAGAATGCTGAATTACTTCCCCATCTTTTAATCCCATCCTGTCCATCATTTTTGCAATTCTATCCGAACCAAAAAGACGCATTAAATTATCATCTAAAGCAACATAAAACTGCGTAGACCCAACATCACCTTGTCTACCTGCACGTCCTCTTAACTGTCTATCTACACGTCTAGAATCATGTCTTTCTGTTCCAATAATTGCCAAACCACCAACTTCTTTTACTTCTTTTGCCAGTTTAATATCAGTACCACGACCTGCCATGTTTGTTGCAATAGTTACTACACCAGGCATTCCTGCTTGGGCTACAACATCTGCTTCCCGTTTGTGTAATTTTGCATTTAGAATGTTGTGAGGAATTTTACGCATCTGTAACATTCTACCTAACAATTCTGAGATTTCTACAGAGGTAGTTCCTACTAAAACAGGACGTTTTTGCTCTACTAAAATGACAATGTCATCTATTACTGCATTGTATTTTTCACGGGCTGTTTTATAGACTAAATCTTCCTTATCATCTCTTTGTATAGGCCTGTTTGTAGGAATTTCTACCACATCTAATTTGTAGATTTCCCATAATTCTCCCGCTTCTGTAATGGCAGTTCCTGTCATTCCAGAAAGTTTGCGGTACATTCTAAAGTAATTCTGTAGCGTAACGGTTGCAAAGGTTTGGGTAGCATCTTCAATTTTTACATCTTCTTTTGCTTCAATTGCCTGATGTAAACCATCGGAATACCGACGACCGTCCATAATACGTCCGGTTTGTTCATCAACAATCATTACTTTATTTTCCATTACTACATACTCAACATCTTTTTCAAAAACAGTATATGCTTTTAAAAGCTGATTCATGGTATGAATACGTTCACTTTTGATACTAAAGTCTTTGTATAGTTCTTCTTTTTGACTCGCTTTTTTTTCTGGTGTCTCTTCAGAAGTATCTATTTCTCCAACTTTTACACCAATATCTGGTAAAACGAAGAAATTATCATTTGCTGTTTTATCTGATAGATGTGCAATACCTTTATCTGTTAAATCTATCTGATTATTTTTCTCTTCAATAACAAACCATAACGCCTCATCTACCTCTGGCATTAACTTGTTATTGTCTGCCATGTAATAGTTTTCTGTTTTTTGAAGAATTTGTTTTGTTCCTTCTAAAGATAAAAACTTAATTAAGGCTTTATTTTTTGGCAGCCCTCTAAAGACTCTTAATAATTGGAATCCGCCTTCTTTTGTGTCACCAGCTGCAATTAACTTTTTAGCTTCTGCTAAAACGCTTATTAAATATTTGCTTTGAATGCCAACAATATCATTTACTAATGGCTTTAATTCATTAAACTCGTGCCTATCTCCTTGTGGGACAGGACCAGAAATAATTAAAGGAGTTCTAGCATCATCAATTAAAACAGAATCTACTTCATCTATAATGGCATAATTGGGTGCTCTTTGAACTAAATCGTCTTTAGAGCTCGCCATATTATCACGTAAGTAATCAAAACCAAACTCATTATTTGTTCCGTATGTGATGTCTGCGTTGTATGCTTTTCTTCTGGCGTCAGAATTTGGTTGGTGGTAATCGATACAGTCTGTCGAAAAACCATGGAACTCAAAGATGGGGCCCATCCATGCTTTATCACGTTTCGCTAAATAATCATTCACAGTAACCAAATGCACTCCGTTTCCGGTCAATGCATTCAAATAAACAGGTAAAGTAGAAACCAACGTTTTTCCTTCACCAGTCATCATTTCTGCCACTTTACCTTGGTGCAAAACAGAACCACCAATTAATTGCACATCGTAATGTATCATGTCCCAAGTAACCGGCTTACCTGCAGCATCCCAAGAGTTTGCCCAAAAAGCTTTGTCTCCTTTTAAAACAATATGGTCTCTTTCTCCAGATAGTTCTCTGTCAAAAGCTGATGCCGTTACTTCAATTTCTTTATTTTCAACAAAACGTTTTGCAGTTTCTTTAACGACAGCAAAAGCTTCGGGCATAATTTGTAATAATACAACCTCAGAAACTTTGTAAGCTTCATCTTTTAAGGTATCTATTTCAGCATAGATATCTTCTTGTCGATCAATATCTGCTTTTAAAGCTTCTTCTTCTAGTGCAACAATCGTATCATTAAACTCTTTAGTGGCCGTTTTTATTCTCGCTTTAAATTCGCTTGTTTTTGCTCTTAATTCGTCATTCGAAAGTATAGAAAAAGCGCTTTCAAATTTATTAACATCGTCTACAACGGGTTGTAAAATTTTTAAATCTTTTTGTTGTTTGTCTCCTACAAAAAGTTTTATTACTGAATTTAAAATACTCATTATATCTGTGTTTTTGTCAACTAAAAAGTTAGCTGAATTATTTGGTTGTATATCAGGTTCTTATAAACTGAAGAAATGGTGTTTTCTTTCGCTAAAATGAAAACAAAAAAAAAGCCTCTTTAGAGACTTTTTGTATTTAAATTGTTATTTTAGTATTCATCCTCATTCCAAAGATAATCATCTTCGGTTGGATAATCTGGCCAAATCTCAACAATTGAGTCATATGCATCACCTTCATCTTCTATATCTTGTAGGTTTTCTACTACTTCTAAAGGAGATCC
>JBLHIE010000100.1:0-5820 GCA_047614925.1 Arenicella sp. | reverse complement strand
CTACTTTTTTAATAAAATCTTTCTTAAACTGAGCATAGATTTTTTCTTCCACTAAAATTCTACTTCCACACAAACAAATCTGACCTTGATTTGCAAAAGAAGAACGCACTGTCGTTGTTAACATTTTCTCATAATCGCAATCTGAAAAAATGATATTTGGGTTCTTTCCCCCTAACTCTAATGACAATTTCTTAAACATTGGCGCAGCAACTCGCGCAATATGTGCACCTGTTTTTGTACCACCTGTAAAAGAGATTGCTTTGATGTTTGGGTGCGCCACAATTGCTTGCCCGGCAGAAGTTCCCAATCCGTGTACAATATTCAATACACCTTTTGGCAAACCAGCTTCTATACAAATTTTGCCTAATAAAAATGCTGTCATTGGCGTTACTTCACTTGGTTTTGCAACTACACAGTTTCCTGCTGCAATTGCTGGCGCAATTTTCCAAGTAAATAAATACAAGGGCAAGTTCCAAGGAGAAATACAACCTACAACACCGATAGGCTGGCGCAACGTAAAATTAACAGCATTTAAACCGACACTCTCGTGGGCTTCTGATGAAAACTGCGTAATTGCATTCGCAAAAAACTGAAAGTTACTCGCAGCTCTTGGAATATCTACTTGCTTTGCCAAAAGAATTGGCTTACCATTATCTTTTGATTCTGCCGCCACTAAAAAATCCAGCTTTTCTAAAATTAAATCCGCTATCTTAGAAAGGATTTTACTTCTTTCCTCTAAAGTAGTATTCGACCATTTTGGAAATGCTGCAGCTGCAGCTTCGTATGCTTTTTCTACATCTTCAGTTGTTGAGTTTGGTATTTGACTGTATACTTCTCCACTTGCTGGATTGTAGTTCTCAATCCAATTGTTTTTTATTGGATCTACAAATTGACCGTTGATGTAGTTTTGAATGTTCAATATTAGTTTTTTTTAAAAATAAAATGTTATTTTCCGTAAATAAGTTTTGTCGAATTCTGATAAAGATTTTAATCCTCCAATTTCTCTTTTTCTTCTTTTTTTAATTTTATATAACCCGTTACCAATCGCACTCCTAATCTTGCGAAAAGAATGATTGCGATAACCATTACTATATTAAATCCATCCATTTCATTATTATTTGGTTTCGTTAACTTGATATTTTTTTTTAAAATTTTCATCAATTTGAGAATCCCTATTAGATTGCGCTTGTGCGATACATAAAACTAAAAAAATGTTCGTAAAAAACAATTGTTTTATCAACATTATTTCTTCTTATAAGCAGTTACTTTAATCTCTACTACCAAATCTGGATGTGGTAATTGATGCACAGCCACAGTAGTTCTCGTTGGTCCTGTTTCTTTTTCAAAGAAGGTTCCGTAGACTTTATTATAACCAGCAAAATCATTCATGTTAACTAAAAACGTGGAAACGTCTACAACGTCTTTTAAACTTGCGCCAACCGTTTGCAAATTTGACGCTATATTTTTTAAAACTTCGCTAGTTTGCGTTTCAATATTTAGGAATTTTGTTCCCATTTCATCTATAATATCTACTCCTGCAATGGTGTTGTCTGCTCTTCTAGAACTTGTTCCTGATACAAAAATAAAATCTCCTACAACTTTTACATGCGGATATGCGCCTCTTGGTGTTACTTTTTTTTCTGACATGGTACGTTTTTATAATCCTGCTATTTTATCTTCTTCTAAAATAGTATTTGTTTCCACTTTTACTTTCTCTAAAATAACTTTCAACTCTTCTTTTGTCATTTCTAAATGCGTGTGAATAGCATCATCTGCAATCATATTTAACAATGCTTTGTCTTGCGCCCTTCCTCTATTCATGGCTTCATTATACCCAATGTGCTCGTTAAAAGTAACCAAAGAGTATTTCGATGAATATTCTGTTGGAAAGGTTTTCTCCAAATCCATTTCTATTTTTCTTTTCTCTTTAAAAAGCGGATTCGCAACATGATTTTTCATTTCGTGAAAATTGTCTATTGCTAAATCTGCAATGGCATCAGTATCCTTTTTTCTTGTTTTCTGATACACTTTAAAAACAGCCTCCCAGTCACCTAAATCTTGATTTAATACTTCATCTAGTACAAAAACATCTTCAAAGGAAGCATTCATCCCTTGTCCGTAAAACGGTACAATCGCGTGGGAAGAATCGCCAATTAACAAGGTTTTATTTTGATAACTCCAAGGCGAACATTTTACTGTTCCTAGTGGACCTGTTGGGTTCGTCATAAATTCTTCTTTTATGTTCGGAATTAAAGCCAACGCATCTGGGAATTCTTTCTCGAAAAACTCAGTAATTTTTTCTTCTGATATTAAATTATCAAAATTAAACTCACCTTCATCATAACTTAAAAATAAAGTTACTGTAAAACTACCATCCATATTTGGCAATGCAATTAGCATAAAATCACCACGAGGCCAAATATGCAAATGTTCTTTACTTATTTGATGTCCTCCTGTTTTATCTGCTGGAATCTCAAGTTCCTTATACCCATGATTTAAATAATTTTGAGAATAGCTAAATAAAAATTTACGTTCAGAAATATAACTTTTTCTTAAAGAGGAACCTGCGCCATCTGCACCGAAAATAACATCTGCGCTCACTTCAAATGCTGCTTTCGTATCATAATCTTCAAAATGTGCAACTGTATTTTCTATATCGATATGTTTGCACTTCACATTAAAATGAATTGTTACATTTTCATGTGCTTCTGCAGCATCTAATAAAATGGCGTTCAACTCTCCACGAGAAATAGAGTTTATATATTCATTCTCTCTTCCAGAGTAATTAGAAGCAAAGGTATTTCCTGCCGTATCATGCATTAATCTGCCAAACATCGGAATGCAAATTTCTCTTGCCTTTTCTTCCATTCCGCATAAACGCAATGCTTTTAAACCCCTGTCTGACAAAGCTAAATTGATGGATCTACCTGCAGAAATATCTGTAGTTCTTAAATCTGGCCTGCTCTCATAAACCACTACCTTATAACCTCTTTGGGCGAGTCTTAATGCTAATAAACTTCCACATAAACCCGCTCCTACAATTACTGTTTTATCTTTTTTATTCATTTATAACAAGTTTTTTTAAAGTTGAAACCATTCTATATACATCCTCAAAACTGGTATACATTGGCACAGGTGCACATCGTATTACATCTGGTTCTCGCCAATCTGTAATAATGTGCTGTGCTGTTAACTTCGCATGCAACCCCTTATCCGCATTTTTAACCTGAATAGAGATTTGACACCCGCGTTCATTTGGATTTGAAGGGGTAATTATTTTAATCGCGTCTGCACCAATTTTATTGATTAAAAATTCAAAATAACCTGTTAGTTTTTCTGATTTCTCTCTCAAGGCATCCATACCTACCTCATCAAATAGATCTAAAGAAGCTTTTATTGCCGCCATAGATAGTATTGGCGGATTGGATAACTGCCAACCTTCTGCTCCTTCCAGGACGTCAAAAGGCTGACGCATGTTAAATCGTGTTTCTTTGTTATGATTCCACCAACCTGCAAAACGTGGCAAATCTTTATTTTTTGAATGCTTTTCGTGCACAAATAATCCTGCCAAACTTCCGGGTCCAGAATTTAAATATTTATAGGTACACCAAGCTGCAAAATCTACATTAGAGTCGTGTAAATTCGGCTGTACATTTCCTGCTCCGTGTGCTAAATCAATGCCAACAATACAATCTTTTGAATGCCCGATTGCTGCAATTCTTTTCAGGTCTAAAAACTGACCCGTATAATAATTTACACCTCCAATAAGCAGCAGTGCAACTTCATCTCCTTGATTCTCTAAAATTTCTTCTAGGTCTTCAATATTTAATAAGTCTTGATTTTCTCTTGGTTTCCATTGAATAATATCTTCACCTGAAAATCCATGAAATTTTAATTGAGATTCTACGGCATATCTATCTGAAGGAAAGGCATCACTTTCGATAACAATTTTATATTTTGTTTTGGTAGGTCTATAAAAAGACACCATTAACAAATGAAGGTTTGTAGTAAGTGTATTCATTACCACGACTTCTATTGGTTTTGCACCAACAATTTTCGCCATTTTATCAGTTAATAATTCGTGGTAATTCAACCACGGATTTTTGGCTTCAAAATGCCCTTCAACCCCTAATTTTGCCCAATCCTCTAACTCTTGATTGATGTATTCTTTGGTTGATCTGGGCTGCAATCCTAAAGAGTTTCCCGTAAAATACAACCATTCGTTTCCGTCTTTATCTTTTGGAATGTGAAATCGGTTTCTGAGGTAGGAAAGTGCATCCTCGTTATCTTGCTGTTTTGCAAACGTTAAATTGTCCTGATACATCTTAAGTATGTCTTTTTAAAAAGCTTTTTATAATGAAATCAACGAATGATACTTCATCATAAAAAGATTAAGTGTTTCATAATGTGAAACAGTGTTTTATAAATTTACAATTTTTTATTATATTAGCGAAATATAATTAAAAAATAAATCATTGGATATCGACAATCTCATACTCAACCAATCTATTATTAAAGCATTTACTTTATTAGATGTATTTACAAATGATAAAAAAGAATGGGGCGTTCGTGAACTGGCAAATAGAACAGGCTATAATAAAAGTACTACCTATAGAATTTTAACAACACTTGTTGCATTAAATGCTGTACAACAAAATGAGAAAGAAAAATATATTTTAGGAAGTAAGTTATTTGAGCTAGGAAATCGTGTTTCTCTGTATCAATCTTTAATTAACAGTACACGGAATTCTTTAACAAAAATTGCAACAGACATTGAGGAAACCATCCTTTTTGGTGTTTTAAAAAACAGTCAAGTTTTTTACATTCATAAAGCAGACAGCCTACAAGGCTTAAAAATTAGCACTTCTGTAGGCTCTTACCAACCTTTACACGCTACCGCAATTGGAAAAATAATACTCGCTTTTTTGCCAGAAGAAAAACAAAAGCAAGTCCTTCAAAAAATAGACTACAAAACATTTACACAAAATACAATTGCAAACGCAAGTCAATTAAAAAATGAATTAAAAGAGATTCAAAAAAAAGAATATGCTTTAGATTTAGAAGAATTTGAATTGGGTTTAATCTGTATTGCGCTTCCTGTTTTTAATAAAAATAACGAGTGCATTGGAGCAATTAGTGCCTCGGGCCCCTCTAGTAGGTTTGAATTAAAAAAAGTAGCACACTATGTTTCCATTATTAAAAAAGGCATTGCAGAAATTGTCTTTTAAAACAACAATGGGAATCCGTTTTTGTAATTTAGCAAAAAGATATTGATATGAAACTTTTAAAACTTAGTGCTATTGTCTTCTTAACACTGCTTATTTCTTGTAGCAATCATTCAACACTATTAACACAGGTATATACAATAAGTGACACCATAGAGGCACAATATGCTGCTGATAGAAGGGTAGCACTTTTTGACGTGAATTTTGAAGATACAGGCGATACCATTATTGCAACTGGTATCACGGATACTAAAGAAGCATATCAAAAATTAATAGCAAGCCTGAAGTCTTTAGACATCCTATTTACAGATAATATTCGTGTTTTACCAGATACTGTTGTTGGTACTAAAATGTATGCAATTGCGAGAAATTCTGTAATTAACATTCGTTCAGCACCAAAACATTCTGCAGAATTAGGCACACAAGGTTTGCTAGGAATGTCCTTAAAGGTTTTAGATAAAAAAGGCGACTTTTATCGAATTCAAACACCAGATAGCTATATTTCTTGGGTTGATAAAGGCGGAATTCAGCGAATGGATAAAAACGAATTTAATGCTTGGAACAGTTCTAAAAAAGTGATTTTTACCAAAAACTT
>JBLHIE010000099.1:0-5839 GCA_047614925.1 Arenicella sp. | reverse complement strand
TCATCAGAAACATTCTGCTTTAGATCATAACAAAGAACCTCAACATCAAAACCACGAAGTTTTTTTGCAAATGACTTGCCCATATTTCCATAGCCAATTAAGCCAACCGTTTTTCCATCTAGTTCAACACCCCGATTTTCTTCACGCAACCATTGTCCGTTTCTAACTTGTTTATCTGCTTTATTTAGTTTGTTAAATAAAGACAACAACATTCCTAAAGAATGCTCACCAACCGCATTTCTATTTCCTTCTGGCGCAGCAATTAAGACAATTCCTTTGTTTTCTGCATAGGTACAATCTATGTTTTCTAAACCAGCTCCAACACGTCCTATAAACTTTAAATTTGTTGCTTTTTCTAGAAATGGCGCATCAATGGAAAAGCGACTTCTAATGATAAAGCCGTCATACAAGTGAATTTTTGCTGCAACTTCGGCTTTTGAAGAAGTGTAGTCTTCTTCGTTTGTAAAGCCTAAATCATTTAGTTGCTGTATTAAAAGAGGATGATTTGTATCTAAGTGAAGAATTTTCATTTCAAATAAATTAGGTTACAATGAGGTTAAACCTCCTGTAATAGTTGAAGGTGTATCTATTTTAATACTGTTCCTTATCACTTGGAAAATGGCCACTTTTCACATCAGAAATGTAGTTTTCAAATGCCCCCGTCATGTCCTTATATAGGTCTAAATAACGTCTTAAAAAACGAGGATGAAACTCGTGCGTCATTCCAATCATATCATGAGTAACTAAAACTTGGCCGTCTACGCCGTTTCCTGCCCCAATTCCAATTACAGGAATTGAGATTGCTTTTGCAACTTCGGTAGCCAATGCTGCAGGTACTTTTTCTAAAACCAACGCAAAACAACCAATTCTTTCCAGCATTAAAGCGTCTTCCATTAGTTTTTCTGCTTCTTCTTCTTCTTTGGCTCTAACGGTATAGGTTCCGAATTTATAGATAGATTGTGGCGTTAAGCCTAAATGACCCATCACAGGAATTCCTGCATTTATAATTCTTTTAATAGATTCTTTTACCTCTCTCCCGCCCTCTAATTTAATAGAGTGTCCGCCAGATTCTTTCATAATTCTAATAGCAGAGCGCAAGGCTTCTTTTGGGTCAGATTGGTAGCTTCCAAAAGGTAAATCTACCACCACCAAACAACGCTCTATAGCTCTAACCACAGAACTTGCATGATATATCATTTGATCTAAAGTAATCGGCAATGTGGTTTCATGACCAGCCATTACATTTGAGGCAGAATCACCAACAAGTAAAACATCTATTCCAGAACTATCTAAAATTTTTGCCATGGTAAAATCATAAGCAGTTAACATAGAGATTTTCTCTTTATTTGCTTTCATTTCTACCAAAGATTTAATGGTAACACGTTTATATTGCTTTTTAGCTAAAGACATATCTTATCATTTTGATTGGGTAAAAGTAAGAAATATCAATAGATATTTAACAAATAATAAACGATAACACTCTAGATATATCTTTAAAGAGATAAGATTATTTGAGTAGTTTTACAAAACATAAAAACTTTCCAACTAGTTTTTCGTCAGTTAAAAGCAGAACAGACTATTATGAAGTTACAAATGAAATAAATTAACATTACATTTGGTTCTTGAAGAAATACATGGCAGAGCAAAAACACATTTTACACATTAATAAATGGATTGATAATTATGCAGATTACTTGTATAATTATACTATTTCTAGGGTTAATAATAGCGACTTAGCAAAAGACCTTGTGCAAGAAACCTTCTTTGCAGGGTTAAAATCCGCGAAGAATTTTCAAGGAAAAGCAACAGAAAGAACGTGGTTGGTATCTATTTTGAAAAGAAAAATTATAGATCATTACAGAAAAATAAACTCTAAAAAAGGACAGGCAGAGGTTCGAATGAACTTTTATGATGATGGTGAGAACGAAGGAAATTGGCTGGAAGAGCGCGTGCCACAAAGTTGGGACAATGCTTCTGAGAAAAATATAGAAAACGAAGAGTTGAAAAATCAACTAGAGGCTTGCATTAATAAATTACCAGAAAAATATGCCATGGTTTTTCGAATGAAAACTGTGCAAGAATTCGAAACAGAAGAAATTTGTAAGGAGTTAGACATTACCTCGTCAAATTTATGGGTTATGATACATAGGGCTAGAACTCAATTAAGAAAGTGCATGGAAGATAATTGGTTTAATAATTAAGAGATGTTTAAAAACTTAAAAATAACATGTGATCAAGCCACCACTATTTGTGATAAAAACCAATACGGTGAGGCCTCTATAAAGGAGTTAATAAAGTTGAATATTCACCTTATAAGGTGTAGAATTTGTATTACCTATTCAAAACAGAACATTACGTTGACTAATTTTTACAAAGGATACTCTAAGAATTGTAAAGATATAAAGCATTGTATGTCTGCGGAAGATAAAGAAGCTTTAAAAACATCTTTAGAGCAAAATAAATAAGATAAAAGATACTTTATATATTAGAACGGAACTTATTAATTTGAGTTCCGTTTTTTTGTATTTTTGATCTTCAGATTGTCGATCAATCGTCTTTTAAATTGAGCTAATTATCACATATTTTTAAACATCAAAAATTCTACATTACAATGCACTTTTTACCAGAAAAAATAGAAAATTACGTTGTGGCCCATTCGCAAGAAGAACCTCAAATATTGCAAGAATTGACAAAGGAAACTTGGCA
This sequence comes from Arenicella sp., assembly GCA_047614925.1. Classification (GTDB taxonomy): domain Bacteria; phylum Bacteroidota; class Bacteroidia; order Flavobacteriales; family Flavobacteriaceae; genus Polaribacter. The sequence continues at coordinate 3,133 of JBLHIE010000099.1, read as the reverse complement.
AAAGGTTTTAAACCCTAGAATGCTAAGTGGTGCTTTTCAAGGACGAATTTTATCGATGATTACCAAATTAATTCAACCTAAAAACATTTTAGAGATAGGAACTTATACAGGGTATTCTGCTCTGTGTTTGGCGGAAGGCTTGTCTGCAGGAGGTAAGATAATAACTTTAGATAAAAATGAAGAGCTAGAAACACTTCAAAATAAATATTTCGAAAAATCTGGATTTAGAAACAGAATCACTCAGTTTGTAGGGAATGCAATTGAAATTATACCAACAATTGATGAAAAGTTTGACTTGGTTTTTATTGATGCAGACAAATCTAATTACATCAATTATTTTTATTTAATTATTGATAAGATGAATTCTGGTGGAATTATTCTATCTGATAATGTTTTATGGAGTGGTAAAGTAGTAGAAGAATTAGATCCAAAAGATACCGATACAAAAGTATTGTTAGCGTATAATAAATTGATGAATGAAGATGTTCGAATAGAAACTATTTTGTTGCCAATTAGAGATGGCTTAACAATAAGCAGGGTAATTTAGGAAATTATAATTGCCTTTTTATAGGGCCTGTAAGATCATCAATACTGTCTTTAACACCACTAATTTCTTTGTTAATGTCTTTGGCAAGGTCAGTATCTACTTCCATAGAACTAGAACTGTCTTTTATTTCCCTTTTAATATCGTTTGTAGCATCCTTTACTTGACGAATTCCCTTGCCCAAACCTCTTGCAATTTCAGGAATTTTATCTGCACCAAAAACCATAACCACGATTAACATGATTACCATAATTTCTGGGCCGCTAATAAATAAGAAGACTAAATTCATATGACAAAGATACTGAGTTATTTCTACAAATAGAGGCGTATTATTTCTTTAATTTTATCACCACGAATGTCAGCTGCACAACACGCAATAATTGCAATTCCAGCAACAGGGTTATAGGTGTTTTAAACAGAGACACTTGCTGGATTTTATTTTTATACTGGTATAGATTTGTTAGGTACTGCGCCACACGAAACAGCATCTTAAAAGGTAAAATTCAATTGGTATTTGTTTTGGTAGTGTTTTAAAACTACCCGTAGCTATTATTGAATACAAACTACAACTAAATATATAAAACAGTAGTTAGGTTCAAGCCAGATAGTTTGTGTTGAACTATTCTTTTATTCAGCTTCTTTCCAAAAAAGATTACTTTTTCAACAACATTCGTTTAATTTCATTCAATTTCATCAAGGCTTCAATAGGTGTCAAAGTATCTATATTGGTCGCTAAAATTTCTTCTCTAATATTTTCTAAAAGAGGATCATCTAATTGAAAAAAGCTGAGTTGCATTTCTTCGTGTTGTGTCTGTTTTAAGGCCTCTTTAACTTCTCCTCTTTTGTTGTTTTTCTCTAATTGTGCCAGTATTTTATTCGCCCTATGAATCACCATATTTGGCATTCCAGCCAATTTTGCAACGTGAATTCCAAAACTATGGTTAGAGCCACCAGAAACCAGTTTACGTAGGAAAATAATGTTGTCTTTTAATTCTTTTACAGACACATTAAAGTTTTTAATACGGGCAAAAGTAGTGGTCATTTCATTCAGTTCGTGGTAATGCGTCGCAAACAATGTTTTTGCTTTAGAGGGGTGTTCGTGTAAGAACTCAGAAATTGCCCAAGCTATTGAAATTCCGTCATATGTTGAGGTTCCACGCCCTATTTCATCTAATAAAATTAAACTTCTATCAGAAACATTATTCAAAATAGAAGCCGTTTCATTCATTTCTACCATAAAGGTAGACTCTCCCATAGAAATATTATCACTGGCACCTACTCGTGTAAATATTTTGTCTACAACACCAATCTTCGCATTCTGTGCAGGAACATAACTTCCCATTTGTGCCAATAGAACAATGAGTGCGGTTTGCCTCAAAATGGCCGATTTACCCGACATATTGGGTCCGGTAATCATAATTATTTGTTGCTGATTCCGATTCAGCACCACATCATTTGCAATATAGGCTTGGTCTATGGGCAACTGTTTTTCAATAACAGGGTGCCGCCCGTTTTTAATTTCTAAATCGGTGCTGTCATCCATAATCGGACGCACATAATTGTTGTCTACTGCCAAAACAGAAAAGGATAATAAGCAGTCTATTTTTGCAATAGTCTGCGCATTTTCTTGCACAATTTGTACAAATTGAATAATGTATTGTAATAACTTAGAAAAAATTTCTTGTTCTAATTTCTGAATTTTCTCTTCAGCACCTAATATTTTTGTTTCGTATTCTTTCAGCTCTTCGGTAATATACCGTTCTGCATTTACCAGTGTTTGTTTCCGAATCCATTCTTCGGGAACCTTGTCTTTATGTGAGTTTCTAACTTCAATAAAATATCCAAAAACGTTGTTAAAGGAAATCTTTAAACTTGAAATTCCTGTACGCGCTGTTTCACGCGCCAACATAGCATCTAAATATTCTTTTCCAGAATTAGAAATAGCACGTAAGTCGTCTAATTCTTTATGCACTCCAGTGGCAATTGCATTTCCTTTGTTAATATTTACAGGTGCATGATCAAATAAGGTTTCAGAGATTTTAGCAATTAAATCAGTAGCGGTATGTAATTGATTTCCAAGTTTTTTTACCGTAGTGTTTTTGCTTTTTTCTGCGGATGCTTTTATGGGTAAAATAGCCTTTAAAGAATCTTTTAATAGGACGATTTCTCTTGGGGAAGCTTTGCTGGTAGCAACCTTAGAAATTAACCTTTCTAAGTCTGATATTTGCTTCATTTGATAGGTAACTGTTTTTGAAAATTCATCTGAATCTATAAAAAACTTTACCAATTCATGACGATTTTGAATCTCTTCTCTGTTCTTTAAAGGAAGTGCCAACCAACGTTTTAGCAACCTTCCTCCCATCGGAGAAATGGTTTTGTCTATGACATCTAAAAGTGTAACGGCATTCACAGAATTAGGATTGTAGAGTTCTAGATTTCTTACCGTAAAACGATCCATCCACACATAATCATCTTCTGCAATTCTACTAATGGCTTGTATGTGTTTCAGTTGGTGGTGTTGTGTTTCTGAGAGGTAATATAACACCGCACCGGCAGCTATAATTCCGTTTTTAACTTCATGTATTCCAA
>JBLHIE010000098.1:0-5890 GCA_047614925.1 Arenicella sp. | reverse complement strand
CCTTTGTAGCGAAGAGTCAATTTGATGTAATTACCATCGATTTTTCAAATCCGGAAGCTGTAAAAGAATTGAACAAAGCTTTATTATTTTCGTATGATAAAGTTTCGGTTTGGGACTTTCCAAATCAAAATTTATGCCCTCCAATTCCTGGTCGTTTAGATTATATTCATTATTTGAATGATTTAATCTCTTCGGAAGGAAAAGTTACTGTTTTAGATATTGGAACGGGAGCAACTTGCATTTATCCGCTTTTGGGAGTTGCAGAGTATAATTGGAATTTTGTGGCCTCAGATATCGATTTTGAATCTTTAGATACGGCACAAGATATTATTGATGACAATAAATTAAGAGCACAAATAGAATTGCGTCAACAACCAGATGAGAACAGCATTCTAAAAGGAATTCTAAAAGATGGAGATTCTTTTTCAGCAGTAATGTGCAACCCGCCATTTTTTAAGTCGGCAGAAGAAGCACAAGGTGCGAACAAACGTAAAAATAAAAATTTAGGAAATAATACGGTAAGAAACTTCTCTGGGAACAACAATGAGTTATGGTATGTTGGAGGAGAAAAGGCGTTTTTACACAATTATTTGTACGAAAGTTCTTTGTATAAGAAACAGAGTACTTGGTTTACAAGTTTAGTTTCTAAGAAAGAAAACATAAAAAGTTTAGAAAAATCATCAGCAAAGTTAGGGGCTGTTGAGTTTAAAGTAATTCCGATGAGCCAAGGAAATAAAGTAACGAGAATTGCTTGTTGGAGATTTTAGTTTTTTTGTCTCTTTAGGAAACATAGTAAATGAAGTTTTTGAGGCATTTATCTGAGATTTGACGTTTTTTGACGACACTTTTTAATAGAGATATTTAAAATATTTTACCATAAGATTGGTAAGGTCTTTTTTTTTTTGGCTTACAATTAAACATAAGAACGCCGTGAAACATTAATTAAATACTACATCTTCAATTGTATACTTTCTACAAATAAAATGTAGGATAGTATACACGAGCATGTGCACAAATACCAAACAAATAAAAGCATACAGCGGCACACCAAATAGTTGATACGGCCAATAGTATGTCCAAACTCCTAAGTGTATTGTAATTACTTCACCAAAAGCAGGAAGAATTAAAGCCAAGAGTAGCGCAAGAAAAATTTTATTTTGTTGACTTTGATTTTTTAAAAGCGGAATGAGTTTCAATTCTAATTTGTACAAGAAGTAGAACGCATACATCCAAGCAAAAGGAAGCCAGAGCGGTAGTTCTCTTTCGACAGCATGGTATTCCCAATAACCATTGGCAACACCCCAAGTTTCACCTACAAGTCCGCCAAAACAGGTGAGGAACATTCCGATTAGCAGCAACCAATTTTTCTTTTTTTGTTTTATAAGGTCTTCGTAAATATTATGAAGAATCTTTGCAACAAGGATTAGTGCAATCCAAAAATCATATTCTTTTAGGTAACCAATAAAAATTCCTGCAATAATTAACTTTAAAATACCTTTTAGAATTTCTATAAAAAACTTTTTTTTGTTTGTGATCAAAATGATGAGATGCTGTTTTTAATTGTATTCATTCGCAGTTCTTTTTAGGAATACCAAATATAAAAAAAACCTCGCCAAATTGGCAAGGTCATTTTTCTATTGTCTTTATTCTTGTCTAAAGAATTACAAATGTATTACTTCATCGTAAGCATCTGCAACTGCTTCCATCACAGCCTCACTCATTGTTGGGTGTGGGTGAATTGTTTTTAAAACTTCATGTCCTGTAGTTTCTAATTTACGCCCTAAAACGGCTTCTGCAATCATGTCTGTAACACCAGCACCAATCATGTGGCAACCTAACCATTCGCCATATTTTGCGTCAAAAATCACCTTTACAAATCCGTCTTTAGTTCCAGCAGCAGTTGCTTTTCCAGAAGCAGAAAAAGGGAATTTACCTACTTTTAGTTCGTAACCCGCTTCTCTTGCTTTTGCTTCCGTCAATCCAACAGAGGCAATTTCCGGAGTTGCATACGTACAACCGGGAACGTTTCCGTAATCGATTGGCTCTGTATGTATACCTGCTAATTTCTCAACACAAGTAATTCCTTCTGCTGAAGCAACATGTGCCAAAGCTTGCCCAGGAGTTACATCTCCAATAGCATAGTATCCAGGAATGTTTGTTTGGTAAAAATCGTTCACTAGAATTTTATCTCTATCCACAATAATTCCAACATCTTCTAAACCGATGTTTTCAATGTTTGATTTAATTCCAACAGCTGATAATAAAATATCTGCTTCTAATTTTATTTCACCTTTGGTTGTTTTTACAGTAGCAATAACCCCTTCACCAGAAGTGTCAACAGACTCAACTGAAGCATTTGTCATTACTTTAATTCCTGCTTTTTTGAAAGAACGCTCAAACTGTTTTGAAACATCGATGTCTTCAACAGGAACCAAATTTGGTAGAAATTCTACAATGGTTACAGCTGTTCCCATGGTATTGTAGAAATGTGCAAACTCAACTCCAATTGCTCCAGAACCTACTACAATCATAGATTTTGGTTGAACTGGCAGCGTCATTGCTTTTCTATACTCAATTACCTTTACGCCATCTTGTGGTAAGTTTGGCAATTCTCTAGAACGAGAACCTGTGGCGATAATAATATTGTCCGCCTCGTATTCCGTTACTTTTCCGTCTTCTGCGGTAACTTCTACTTTTTTACCTGTTTTTATTTTTCCAAAACCATCAATAATATCGATTTTGTTTTTCTTCATTAAGAAAGCAACACCTTTGCTCATTCCGTCTGCAATACCGCGGCTTCTTTTAATTACAGCTCCAAAATCTTTATCAATCGCTTCTGCTTTTAAACCATATTCGTCAACATGTTTTAAATAATCGTACACCTGTGCAGATTTTAAAAGTGCTTTTGTTGGGATGCATCCCCAGTTTAAACAAATTCCTCCTAAAGATTCTTTTTCTACAATGGCAACTTTAAAGCCTAATTGAGAAGCTCTAATTCCTGTAACGTATCCTCCAGGTCCACTTCCAATGATAATGATGTCGTATTTCATAATTCTTTATTTTTATCTTTTTGGCGTTTTAAGAGGCTTTCCATTCTAATTTTTTTTCTTCTGTCATTGCGAAGAAAGTTTTTTACTTTTTGTGGCAATCTCAAATTTAAAAAGAGATTGCTTCGTTCCTCACAATGACGCATTCATCAAAAAAAGAATGCCTTTTCAATCCTTTACGCGTGCTAATTTACTAACTTTTGTGCATACTACCAACTGCCTATTGCAACTGCTTACTATTTTTACATTCTTTCAGGAACCTGAATTCCTAATAAGGAAAATGCCGATTTTATAGTATCTGCAACTTTCTTTGCCAACTGCACTCTAAATATTTTTTTATCTTCCTCTTCTTCGCCTAAAATAGACACGTTTTGATAAAAAGAATTGAATTCCTTTACCAAATCATAGGTGTAATTTGCAATTAAAGCGGGCGAATAATTTGCAGCCGCTTGCTGAATGGTATCAGGGTATAATTCTAACTGCTTTAACAATTCTTTTTCTTTTTCGTGTAAATCAATCGTTACCGCTTTTGAATAATCAAAAGTTGCTTTTCTTATAATAGATTGAATTCTAGCATAGGTATACTGAATAAAAGGACCTGTGTTTCCTTGAAAATCTACAGAAGATTTTGGGTCGAATAAAATTCTCTTTTTGGGGTCTACTTTTAAAATGAAATACTTTAAAGCACCCAAACCAATCGTTTTGTATAGTTCGTTTTTTTCTTCATCAGAATAAACTTCTAATTTTCCTAATTCTTCGGAAATAGCTTTTGCAGTATCTGTCATTTCTAACATCAATTCATCTGCATCAACCACTGTTCCTTCTCTAGATTTCATTTTCCCAGATGGCAAATCTACCATTCCGTAACTTAAATGGTGTAATTGTTTTGACCAATCAAATCCCAATTTTTTTAAGATTAGAAACAATACCTGAAAATGATAATCTTGCTCGTTACCAACGGTATAAACCATTCCCCCAACATCTGGGAAATCTTTTACACGTTGTATAGCCGTGCCAATATCTTGCGTCATGTAAACTGCTGTTCCGTCTGAGCGCAACACAATTTTTTCATCCAAACCATCTGCTGTTAAATCACACCAAACAGAACCATCTTCTTTCTTAAAGAAAACACCTTGTTCTATTCCTTGTGCAACCACATTTTTTCCTAGTAAATAGGTATTGCTTTCGTAATACAAGGTGTCAAAGTTAACCCCCATATCTTTATAAGTAACTTCAAAACCACTGTATACCCAAGAATTCATGGTTTTCCAAAGAAAAACCACCTCTTTATCTCCAGCTTCCCATTGCAATAACATTTGTTGTGCAGCTAATAAAAGAGGTGCTTCTTTCTTAGCTTCTTCTTCCGTTTTTCCTTCGGAAATTAAGTGTGCAATTTCTTTTTTATATTCTTGGTCAAATTTTACGTAATAATTCCCAACCAATTTATCACCTTTTAAACCGGTAGATTTAGGAGTTTCTCCATTTCCGTATTTTTCCCACGCCAACATCGACTTGCAAATATGAATTCCACGATCATTTATAATTTGTGTTTTATAAACTTTCTTACCAGATGCTTTTATGATTTCTGCAACAGAATACCCTAGTAAATTATTTCGAACATGACCTAAATGTAAAGGTTTGTTGGTGTTTGGAGAAGAATACTCTACCATCACTGCTTGCTCATCTGCCTTTGGAGATACAAAACCAAAATTTGTAGTTGAATAGGCAGCATTAAAGAAATTAGTGTAAAAAGCATCTTCAATTACCAAATTTAAAAAGCCTTTTACAACATTGTAATTTGTTATTTCTTTTACATTTTCTACTAAGTATTTTCCTAAGTCCTCACCAATTTGAACAGGGTTTCCTTTTTTATAGCGCAACATTGGAAAAACAACAACGGTAATATCACCCTTAAATTCTTTTCTTGTGGCTTGAAACTCTACAGACGGAATTTCGATACTATATAGAGCTAAAAAACCTTCTTTTACTTTGGTTTCTATGGTGTTTTGAATATTCATTTACTTCTAAAAATTGAACTGCGAAATTAAGGATTTTTATTTGTTTTTCAGATTGATTTTTCCGGAAGAATAATTGTAATTTTGTCTGATGGAAAAATTTCTTAAACAACTCCCGAAATTAGCAGAAGAAGCAAAAAAAGATAGCCAGAAATACTTTGCGAGACTTAAGAAGCGTACGCCAAAAAGGTTGGATTATTTAATGCAAGAACTGCACGAAGAAGAGTTTAAAAAAACAGACTGTTTGACCTGTGGTAATTGTTGCAAAACTACAAGTCCTATTTTTACAAAGATAGACGTAGATAGAATTTCGAAGAGTTTAAAAATGAAAGCTGCCGCTTTTACAACACAATATTTACAAAGAGATGAAGACGATTTCTTAGTATTAAAAACAGCACCTTGCTCTTTCTTTAACGAAGCTGACAATACCTGTTTCATTTATGATGTAAGACCAAAAGCGTGTGCAGAATACCCACACACCAATCGTAAAAAGTTTATTGGAATTACAGATTTAACAATTGACAATACCACTGTTTGTCCTGCAGCATACAATATTGTAGAAAATTTAAAGAAACGTTTACCTTTAGAAGGAAATAAAAAAGTGAAGCATTATTAATAAGGGAGATACTCTCTTGAAGAAATATTTGCCTTTATAGGGAATAAAAAATGAGACATCATGAACAAGGGAGCATACTCCCTTTCTCATTAAATGTAGTTTTTTGCTAGGGATAATAACTTATTTGTAGATTAAATACTTGTTTCTAACTTCTTTAAAAGCTTCTAAATCTTTTTTCCAAGACGCTCTAATTTCTTTTTCAGACACCTCTT
>JBLHIE010000097.1:0-6117 GCA_047614925.1 Arenicella sp. | reverse complement strand
GTTTTAGAAAGAGAGAAACAAGTCTTTAAGGTAGACCCAAACAATCAGCCAGATTTAGACAATTATACGTACTTAATAGAAAGACAATTAAAACCAGAAGCACGAAGAGATATTTCTGGATTCTTGAGAGAGTTGGCTGTAAAACCAACGGCTATGATTGATGTTTCTGATGGGCTTTCTTCAGAAATTATGCACATCTGCTCACAGTCTAAAGTAGGGTGTAAAATTTATGAAGAAAAATTACCACTAGATCCTCAAGTAATTTCTGCTTGTGAAGAATTTAATATAGACTCTACAATGGTGGCTTTAAGCGGTGGTGAAGATTACGAATTATTGTTTACAGTGCCAATTGCAGATTTTGAAGCAATTAAAGGAAACCCTAATTTTTCTATTATAGGACATATTACAGCAGAAAACCAAGGGTTAAACTTGGTAACCAGAGCTGGTCAAGAAATTGAATTGAAAGCACAAGGTTGGAATTCGATCAAGGAGGCGTAAAAGTTTACAGTCAAATATCAAAAAAGCGCAAACTTTAAATTTGCGCTTTTTGTTTTTTCAGAAGGTTTATTTAACTTCAAACTTAAATGAAGTGAGCTGTTTTTTCTAAGAAGGGAAAGTTAACAGCCTTTTAAGAATTCTTTCAAAGCGTCATTTAATGCCTCTTTATTTTCAATATGACTCATGTGTCCGTTTGGAAAAACAATAATTTCTGAATTCGTATTTTTAGCTTCTTTCAAAGAAATTTCAAAATCTAAAACAGGGTCTTTTTCACCAACAATTATAAGTTTTTTAAAAGTGTTTTCAGTTAAAACAGCATTTCTGTTTGTGCGAACTCGCATGCCTTCTTGAGCAGCTATATAACCTTGTGTCGATGTTTTTAAAGCTTCAGATATTGCCAATTCCATTTCTTCTTTTAAAATGGTTTTACTTCTGGGACCAAATAAATTGGCAAAAGACATTCTTATGATATTGGTAAAGTTGCTTTGAATCATTTTATTTGCCCGCAATCGCAATATTTTGCGCTCTGTTTCATCTTCATTTGAGGTCGAATTCATTAAACACAGCCCTTTTATTTTCTGCGGATGTTGTTCTGCAAAAGCCAAGGCAACATAACCACCCAATGAATGCCCTACTAAAAAACACTTTCTAATTTTCAAGTGCTTTATAACAGCTTCTATAGTTTCTGCAAATAATTCCATGGAGTGCACATAACCTAAACAGTCCGTTTTTCCGTGCCCTAACAAATCAATAGTAATTATCCTATTTCTTTTAGCAAGCATTGGCGAAACGTTTTGCCACATGTTGGCATTCTCTAAAAACCCGTGAATTAAAACAACAGCAGTTCCTTTTCCGGTGTCAGAAAAAGAAATGTTAGCATTTTTAAAAGTTAATGATTTTTGCATCACACAAAAATATGTATATTTCCACCATAAAGACAAGATTACCCATGAACAAAACAAAAGAAGTTTGGATTGCCGGTTTTGCATTATTTTCACTCTTTTTTGGGGCAGGAAATTTAATATTACCCCCAACATTAGGCTTAAAATCGGGGGTAGATTGGTGGGTTGTAGTTTTGGGGTTTATCGTTACAGCCATTGCAATTCCTGTTTTAGCAATTTTTGCACATGCAAAGTTACAAGGAACTTTATATGATTTTGGGAAGAAGGTTTCTCCTGCATTTAGCACCCTATTTTGTTTTTTAATTTACATCATCGCCGTTGCCATTCCTTCCCCAAGAACAGCTGCAGTAACTCACGAAATGGCAATTCAGCCATTTTTTGATACGCGCCCCCTTTTCACAAGTATTGTTTATTTTGTATTGGTGTTTTTATTTGCCACAAACCGTTCTCGAATAATTAGTTTGATTGGGAAATTTTTAACGCCCATAATTGTTTTTATTTTACTGGTAATTATCGGAATTTCCTTCTTTGCTTCTACGGGTAGTTTGGGCGCATCTGCTTTTGAAAACCCTTTTATAGATGGCGTTTTAGAAGGGTATCAAACTTTTGATGCCATTGCGGGCGTTGTAGTAGGTGCTGTAATTATTATTTCTTTAGATTATAGCAGCCATACAACTTTTGATGCAAAAAGAAAATTGATTCGAAAAGCAGGAACTATTGCAGGTACTGGTTTACTTTTAATTTATGGAGGTTTAGTTTTAAGCGGAGCCTTATATGCTTCAACATTTGCAGAAAACGCTACTAGAACTGAAGTTTTATCTAGTTTAAGTACACAAACCCTAGGTAATTTCGGGACTACTTTTTTAAGCGTTTTAGTTGCGTTGGCGTGTTTTACAACTGCGGTTGGTATTGTAACTGGAACAGCAGATTATATTAAAGGAATTTGCAACAACTCTAAAAAAGCATATATAATTACAGCGGCTATTGCTTCTGTAGTTGGCGTTATTGTGGGCAGTTACCAAGTAGATTTTATCATTACATTGGCAGTGCCAGCTTTGATGTTTTTATACCCAATAACTATTGTCCTTATTTTATTAAACACAATGCCAGACAAATATGCGTCTAAATTGGTGTTTAGAGGCGTGGTTTTGGTCACGTTTATTTTTAGTATTCCAGATTTTTTAGGGTTTATAATCCCGAGAGAAAACTTAACCGGAATTAAAAATATGATTCCTTTAGCAGAAGATAGTTTAGGATGGGTATTGCCCGCTTTGTTGGTTTTTGTTGCACTAAATCTAGTTCAAAAGAAAGAGCATTCGTAAATTCAATTTTATCACAATTTTTAAAACGTTAATAAACGTACTATCTTATCTTATAAAATATAAATAGGTTATTTTTGTACTTTAATTTGAAAGAAAAGCATTGTTAAACTACTATTCATATCCGCATACAAGATCTACAGAATGGGTAACCTTTGTTCATGGAGCAGGAGGCAGTAGTTCTATTTGGTTCAAACAAGTGCGCGATTTTAAAAAACATTTTAACGTGTTAATTCTAGACCTTCGGGGACATGGAAATAGCCAACCAAAGTTAAAAGACACTTTTAAATCTAAATATACTTTTGATTCTATTACCGCAGATATTGTAGAAGTTATTGATGCTTTGAAGATAGAAAAGTCTCACTTTATTGGCATTTCTTTAGGTACAATTCTAATCAGGAATTTGGCTGAAAAAAGACCAGAATTGGTAAAAAGTATGATTATGGGTGGTGCTATTATAAAGATGAATTTCCGCTCGCAAATACTAATGAAAGTTGGCAATATCTTTAAGTCTGTGGTGCCATATATGATGCTTTATAAGCTCTTTGCATTTATTATCATGCCAAAGAAAAATCACAAAAAATCGAGGTTATTGTTCGTAAACGAAGCAAAGAAATTATACCAAAAAGAGTTTTTAAGATGGTTTAAGTTAACCTCAGAAATCAACCCGCTTTTACGTTTTTTTAGAACAAAAGATATTAAAATTCCTACATTATATGTGATGGGAGCAGAAGATCATTTGTTCTTACCTTCTATAAAAAATATTGTTGCAAAGCATGTGACGTCTTCACTTTTTGTGATAGATAATTGTGGTCATGTTGTAAACGTAGAGCAACCAGAAACGTTTAACAATCATACCATTGGTTTTATAAATTCTTTGGCATAAAAAAAGCGAGTTTTTCAACCCGCTTTTAACTATTTATTCTAAAGGATTAAGAATTCATAATCTCTTCAATTTCATCTGCATCAATAGGAATATTTCCCATTAAATTAAAAGGTTCTCCTTTTTCTTGAACTACAACGTCATCTTCCAAACGAATACCAAAACCTTCTTTAGGAAGGTAAATTCCAGGCTCTACAGTAAACACGTTGTTTGCTTGCATTGGTTCGTGTAAAAGTCCATAATCATGAGTATCTAAGCCAATATGGTGCGAAGTTCCATGCATGAAGTATTTCTTGTAAGCAGGCCAGTTTTTATCTTCATTTTGAACATCAGCTTTGTCTAATAAACCTAATTTTAGTAATTCTGAAGTCATTAATTGTCCCACCTCAACGTGATATTCTTTCCACAACGTTCCTGGAACTAACATTTTTGTAGCTTCTTTTTTTACATGATTTACAGCATTGTACACTGCTTTTTGTCTGTCGGTAAATTTACCAGAAACAGGTACTGTTCTAGACATATCGCTTTTATAATTAGCGTATTCAGCGGCAACATCAAATAAGATTAAATCGCCTACTTTGCATTCTTGATTGTTTTCTACATAATGCAAAACATTGGCGTTGTTTCCTGATGCAATAATTGGCGTGTATGAAAATCCTTTAGAGCGACTTCGAACAAATTCATGCAATAATTCTGCTTCAATTTCATATTCCCAGACACCTGGTTTTATAAAATCTAAAACTCTACGAAAACCTTTCTCTGTAATATCACAAGCTTGTTGCATTAAAGCCAATTCAATGGGATCTTTTACAGCACGCAACCTTTGTAAAATAGGGTTGCTTTTTGCGACAGAATGTGCAGGATATTTTGCTAACAACCATTTTGTGAAACGGTCTTCACGCATTTCTGTTGCTGTATTTGCTCTATAATGTTCGTTGGTGTTAATGTAAAAAGTATCTGCATAGGTAGCTATTTCAAATAAGACTTTTTCTAAATCTTGCAACCAATAAACAGTTTTGATTCCAGCCGTTTCTAAAGCCATTTCTTTGGTTAATTTTGCACCTTCCCAAACTGCAATATGAGCGTTGGTTTCTGTAACAAATAAAATTTCTCGTAAGTTTTCGTTTGGACAATCGGGAAACAGCATTAAAACACTTTCTTCTTGGTCTACACCACTTAAGTACAAAATATCTCTATGTTGTTCAAAAGGCATCGTGCTATCTGCACTTATTGGATACACATCATTTGAGTTGAAAATAGCGATACTATTTGGCTTCATCTGCGAAGCAAAATTTTTACGGTTTTTTATAAATAACTGTGCGTCTATTTTATCGTATTTCATTTAGCTCTTTTAAGATTGAAATACAAAGGTAGCAATAATTAATACGAAGGAAGAATGGTTTGCGAATAGCTCATAATTAAATAAGCAGTTAAAAACGCATAAAAAATCCTGCAAAGTTTTTGAGTCTTGCAGGATCATAAAAATTCGCAATAACTTTCACACAAAAATCAGTGCAAATTAATAAAACTCGTGGTTAATACCTTTTCTTTTTAGGAGCACTATTTCTGCCTCTTCCAGAAGGTTCAGAAGGCTTGTTTCCTTTAAAATGAGGTTTGCTTTTTGGCTTGTTTCCTTGAGAAGAATTGCCTTTGTTTTTTTTACCAAAAGAACCTTTACTTTGTGATGCTGCTCTTTTAGGAGGATCTGTATCTGTGGGTTCAAAACCTTCTACAATAGTAGAGGCTAATTTTTCATTCAGTAACTTTTCTATTTCACTTTGGTATTCACTTTCTTCACTACACACCAAAGAAATTGCTTCACCAGCTGCTCCTGCTCTTCCTGTTCTACCAATTCTATGCACGTAATCTTCGGGTACATTTGGCAATTCGAAATTCACCACATGCGGCAACAACGGAATGTCTAAACCACGGGCTGCAATATCTGTAGCAACTAAAATTTTAATAGAATTGTCTTTAAAGTTTTTTAATGCTTTAGTTCTTGCACCCTGACTCTTATTTCCGTGTATAGCGGCTGCAGAAATTCCGGCTTTTATCAATTTTTCAGTTAATTTATTAGCACCGTGCTTTGTTCTTGTAAAGATTAAAACCTGATTCCAGTTTCCATCTTTTATCAGTTTTATAGTAAATTCTGTTTTTTTGTTTTTATCAACCTTATAAACCTTGTGAGTTACTTTTTTTGCTGTTGAGTTTTGTGGCGCAGTTTCTACAGAAACAGGGTTTCTTAAAATACCCGAAGCTAATTTTTTAATATCATTAGAAAAGGTTGCAGAAAACATCAAATTCTGACGATCCGCGGGCATATAGCTAATAATTTTGTTAATGTCTCTTACAAAACCCATATCTAACATTCGGTCCGCCTCATCTAGGATTAAAACTTCAATTCTTTTAAAAGAGAGTGCTTTTCTGTCGTGTAAATCTAACAATCTACCTGGTGTTGCCACTAAAATATCTACACCACTTCTTAAGGTTGCAATTTGTGGTTTTGCGTTTACAC
>JBLHIE010000096.1:0-6143 GCA_047614925.1 Arenicella sp. | reverse complement strand
TTCTGGGTTTAATGATTGGTCTAATAGTTGCTTTTGATGCTATTTCTTTTGATGGAGAAATAAATCCTGGTATTTTGGCTGGCGGATTAAAGGTTGGGTTACTTTCACCAACTTTTGGCGCTTTTACCTTTTTAGTTATTCGACTGGGCATCATAGGGTTAATCCTTAAAAAGAAATAACTATTTAGTTTCTTTATTTTCTTCAATTTTTATTGAAATATCAAAATTTATAAAAAGTTTTAATATCATTTTAAAATACCTGTTTCTTTGTTTTTGAAATAGGTATTTTTGTGTTCATGAAAACGAACAACGTTTTTTTATTACTAAATGGTGAAAAACCAAATAAATTGCCCGTATTTTCTAATTATAAGATTATTTGCGCAACAGACGGTGCGTATCAATATTTACTAGAAAATAATATAAAACCTCATTTTATTTCTGGCGATTTCGATTCTCTAGAAGCGCTTCCAAAAGAAATTGAAGCGATAGAAACACCCGATCAAAATTTTACAGATTTCGATAAAATGCTTCAAATTCTTTTTGATCGTGGACATACCACTATAGATGTGTTTGGAGCTAGCGGAAAAGAGCAAGACCATTTTTTAGGAAATCTAAATACGGCAATTGAATGGGAAAAGAAATTAAAAATTACTTTTTTTGACAATCATGGAAGCTATTTTTTAGCAGATAAAAAAATTACAATAAAAGACTGTAAGCACAAAACTATTTCTTTAGTTCCGTTTCCTAAAGCCAAAGAAATTACTACAAAAGGATTGCAATACCCTTTAAATAAAGAAGATTTAGTTTTTGGGAAACGCATAGGAACTAGAAATAAAGCAATTGAAAATGAGGTAGCAATCAGTTTTACATCTGGTAACTTATTTATTTTTATAAACGACTAAACAATGAGCAGAAAAATAAAATTATTATGGGATTTTAGAGGTGAAGACGCCAAAGAAACCGCAAAACACCACACAATTCATTTGAAAGAATTTGCAAATTTAGAAAAACTAAATTTTCATGAAATTGATATAATAGAAATAAACCCAATGTTATCTTCTGCATTTATTCTTGTTGATGAAATAAATATGAAAATATTTAGAGATGCGTTAAAACCACATCGAGGAGAAATAGCAGTGTGATTTTTTTTACAGCATTCTTTCAAATAAAAAAAGAGTCCAGAAAAAAGAAAATTTCTAATCAAACTACATTCGGCTTCTTAATGGCTGTTTAATCTTCATTCATTTGAATATGCACCTGTTTGTATTTGCTACTTATAACTGGTTTTAGAATCAAATTTCTTGCAACAAAAATACTTTATTTTTTAAATGAAGATAAATCTTTTTTCTTGAGTTGTTTAATTATAAATCTAAAAAAAATGGTAAACTACACATACAAAACCATAAAAGGAAGGCAGCGTAATCTTAAAGGTAAAACTACAAATCTACCCCTTTAAAATCTTCAAAAATAAAGCTCTATGAACCTCTCTAGCGCCTAAACTTGCCAAGTGGGCATTGTATATTTGGCAATCTATTAATTTATACTTTTCACTTTTAGCAAGGTGAATAAATGCCAATTTAGAAGCATTTGAAACTTTACTAAACATGCTTTCTCCACAAAAAATATTATTAATTTCTAAACCGTACAAACCACCAACCAATTCATCTTTATACCATACTTCTATAGACTTTGCAATGCCTTTTTTATGCAAATTAATATAAGCCTGCTCCATATCATTCGTAATCCAAGTTCCAAAACCATCCTTTCTATCCGTATTTTTACAATTATAAATTACCGCTTCGAAATTGGTGTTTTCTGTAATTGTAAATGCCTTCTTAAGGATGATTTTTTGCATCGATTTAGAAATTTTTATTTCTTCAGGAAACAAAACCATTCGCTCAAAAGGGCAATACCAAACAATAGGGTCCTCTTCAGAAAACCATGGGAAAATTCCGTTTTTATAAGCATTTGTTAATCTTTCTACAGACAAGTCTCCTCCCAAAGCAATAACACCCTCCTTTGAAGTATGCTCGTATCCTGGAAACGCTATCGTATCTGTAAGCCAAATCATAATTCTAAAATTAAGATGAATTCTTAGCAAATTTACTGTTTTATTAAAAAACAGTTAATCTAAAATTCTATTCTTATTTATAGAGATTTTGTCCTTATTTTTGTACTTTCATTAAAAACATTAGTGCTTGGAAAAAAAGAAAAAAACAAGAAAGAAAAGGACGGCATTTATAGTCAAAAGACTGCATAATTATTATGGCAGAACAGGCTTTTATTTGTTTGTCTGGGAAAGCATTAAAAAAGCTTTTTTGCCAATATTAATAGTTGTTGTTGGTGTCTTTCTTTTTAATAAATATGTCTATGATATTAACGAAGGCTTAGAAACAATTACAGAAACCTTCTCTAAAGTTGGTATTTTAATTACTTTTTTTCTTTCTGAAACGTTGTTAGGATTGATTCCTCCAGAAATTTTCATTGCCTGGTCAGGAAAAACAGAGAACCCTATTTTAAATTTAGCGCTTTTAGCAACCTTGTCTTATTTAGGAGGCTTGTTGTCTTATTTTATTGGAAAAACTGCACTAAAAATAAAATCTATTAAAGAATATTTAGAGGTAAAAATGGCGGAAAACCTAAAAAATACTAAGAAATGGGGTGGCTTTTTAATTGTAGCTGGCGCCTTACTACCGCTCCCTTTTTCTATCGCCTGTTTAGCTGCTGGTATGATTAAATATCCCTTTAAAAACGTAGTGCTTTTCGGATTATTTCGCTTTGGACGGTTTGCAGCGTATGCTTGGGCAATTTTTCAAGTGGTAGACTAAAAAAAGGTACATTTGCACTATGGGATTAACAAATAACGATATTTTTAAAAAATTACGTGTTGCGCACAAATTACGAGATACAGACATTGTAGAAATCTGCGCTTTGGTAGATTTTAAAATTTCGAAAGGAGAATTAGGTGCACTGTTTAGAAATGAAGATCATGACAAATACGTAGAATGTGGAGATCAAATTTTACGAAACTTCTTAAACGGTTTGGTGATTCACTTGCGTGGCCCCATGCCCAAAAAAGGAGAAAAGAAGGTTTAGATTTCTTCGTTTTTTAAGCCAAACAAAAAAAGAGAAAATTCATAGTGTGAATTTTCTCTTTTTTTATATCTTGATTCTAAAATCTAAAAATATTGATGCTATTTAGGTTTAAAAAGGCAAGTCATCTGGCTCTTCGTCAGAAACATTCGTTGCGGGCTGAAACTGCTCTACTGGAGGCAAATTAGAGTTTTGAGCATCTGTTTGAGAAACATTTTCTACTCTCCAACCTTGCACAGAATTAAAGTATTTTGCTTCTCCTTGTGGATTGATCCATTCTCTACCTCTTAAGTTGATAGAAACTTTTACATCTTGCCCAACTTTATAATTGTTTAACAAATCACATTTATCTTGCACAAATTCAATCATAATCATTTGTGGATATTGATCATCTGTTGTAACAACTAATTCTCTTTTTTGAAACCCGTTCGCACCAAAAGTTTGTACGTCTCCAATTAATTTTACTTTACCGATAACTTCCATAATATATTCTTAACTATTTAATTAAAAGCACTTTCCAAGCACCTTCTACATCATTCTTTTTTAAAAACTCTTTCGCAAATGTATGTTTTTTTGTGGTTTCTAACCCAATAAATTGCGGATGTTCTTTTGCAAAGTTATCAACACTTTTTTCATCTGGTAGTTGTTCTACATTCCCCAACATGCCCAAATTGTTTCCTGTTAAAACAGTACTATTTCTAATTTCAGAGGAGATTACATCTACACCAATTCCTAAAGTAGCAATTGGTTTCGGAATTTCAAAAAAACCATCTCTAGCTCTAGAATAGTAACTTCCGCCAGCTCTAGCTACCAAGTCTATTTTATGTTGATCGATGGCACCATTTTCATCTAAAACCGCTTCAGAAATATGAATTTTCACCACCTCACAAATAATTAAATTTCCTGCTCCACCTTCATCGCCTGTAAAAATAACGTCATTTACTTTGCACTCAAATTGCACAGGTGACTCTGCCACTCTAAAAGGTTTTATTTTGTCTGATGGCAACATTGTAAATCCTGCTTTTTCAAACTCATTAACCCCTTCTGGGTATTCTGTAGAGCTCAAAGACATTTGTTGTACAATGTCATAATTTACAATATTTATAACCACTTCTTTGGTTGCTAAAACATTTTCTAAGGTATGTTTGGTGGTATTGTCTCTTACCCTTCTTGCAGGAGAAAATATCATTATTGGCGGATTCGAGCCAAACACATTAAAAAAGCTGAAAGGAGATAAATTCGGATTCCCATCTGCATCCATCGTACTTGCAAATGCGATAGGCCTTGGGGCAACTGCACCTAATAGATAACCGTGTAATTTACCTGTAGAAATTTCTTTTGGATCTATACTTAACATCTTAGTTTACTTTTTTTATGCCAATTTGGGTGCTGTCGAGAACACCTACCAAAAGAGCCATTTTTAGATTTATTTTCTTTTGTAAAGATACTATCAAAATCACAAATGAGTTATATCAGGAAACCTTTATATTTGTTTTCATGAACTTTCTAGCCAACACCTTTTTATTTAAGAGAATTGCTGTTTTAACTTCTTTAATTATTGTTTCTCTAATCTTATGGAATACGTATATCTTTTTCCAGAAATTTAAAACTGAAGAAAGGGTTAAAATGGAAATTCTTGCAGCAGCGCAAAAAGAATTAAAAACAGGAGATTTAGATGCCAACGTAGATTTGTCTTTAAAAATAATAGAGAACAACAAAAGCATTCCTATGATTCTAGTAGATGAAGAAGGAACAATTGAAACCTTTCAGAATTTAGACGCTGTAAAAGCTTTAGATGCGCAATATGTAAAACGACAGTTAGAGAAAATGAAATCTCAAAACAAACCGATAGAGGTTAGTTATCAAGGTAAAAACAAAAAGCTTATTTACTACAGAGATTCAGATTTACTAAATAAACTAACCTACTACCCCATTGCTTTAATCCTTATTCTAATGCTATTCTTAAGTGTAATTTACTTATTCTACAGCTCTAATAAAGCAGCAGAAACAAATAAATTATGGACCGGCATGGCCAAAGAAACGGCACACCAAATTGGCACACCTTTGTCTTCTCTTTTAGGTTGGATTGCTATTCTAAAAATGGAAAAAGTAGATGATAAATATATAGAAGAAATAGAAAAAGATGTAGCTCGGTTAGATACAATTGCCAATCGTTTTTCTAAAATTGGTTCTAAACCAGCACTGAAAAAAGAAAATATTGTTCTTATTGCAAAGCAGGCGTTTGACTATTTAGAGTCTAGAAGTTCGAAACAAATTGTATTTTATTTTCACTCTTCAGGTTCCGAAATCTTTACAAACCTAAATACAGAATTATTTGGTTGGGTAATAGAAAACCTTATAAAAAACGCACTTGATGCCATGCAGAAAGAAGGTACTCTAGAATTGAAAATAGAAACTATTGAAAACAACGTAAAAGTTACGGTCTCAGACACCGGGAAAGGAATGCCTAAAAAACTCTTTAAACAAATTTTTAATCCTGGTTTTACCACAAAAAAACGGGGTTGGGGATTAGGGTTATCACTTTCTAAGCGTATTGTGGAAGATTACCATAAAGGAAAAATAGCGGTGCAAAAATCTGAAATAGGAAAAGGTACTACTTTTGAAATCTTGTTAGCTATTGCTTAAAACTTAGCAGCAATATGCTTTGCCAAGGCCTTAAACTCTTCACTGGATAACGCTACTTTTTGCGAAAACTGAATGTCTGCCATGTCATTTAAAGGAACTAAATGAACGTGAACATGTGGCACTTCTAAACCAATTACACTCATACCTACGCGCTTACAAGGAACTGCTTTTTCAAGCGCTTTCGCTACTGTGTAAGAAAAATCCATTAATTTTTGATACTCAGCTCTAGACATTTCAAAAATCTTATTTTCTTCCTTTTTAGGAACCACCAAAGTATGCCCTTTTGCATTTGGATTGATGTCTAAAAAAGCAATATAATCGTCATTTTCTGCTACTTTATAACTTGGTATTTCTCCAGTAATTATTTTTGTAAAGATGCTCATGTGTTAGTTGTTAGTTGTTAGT
>JBLHIE010000095.1:0-6206 GCA_047614925.1 Arenicella sp. | reverse complement strand
TTCTTTTTACATTATGGAGACATGACAGATAGTACCAATATCACGCGTTTAATTAAAGAAATTCAGCCTGATGAAATTTATAATTTGGCAGCGATGAGTCATGTTGCAGTTTCTTTTGAAACTCCAGAATATACGGGAAATGCAGATGGTTTAGGGACACTTCGTATTTTAGATGCAGTTCGCCTATTAGGCTTAGAAAAAAAGACAAGAATCTATCAAGCTTCTACTTCAGAATTATATGGTAAAGTACAAGAAGTACCGCAGTCTGAAACAACACCTTTTTATCCGCGCTCTCCCTACGCCGTTGCTAAAATTTATGCGTACTGGATTACTGTAAATTATAGAGAGGCATATGGTATGTTTGCTAGTAATGGGATTCTTTTTAACCACGAATCTCCCTTAAGAGGTGAAACATTTGTAACACGTAAAATAACGAGAGCAACCTCAAGAATCGCTTTAGGTTTACAAGATCAATTTTATTTAGGAAATTTAGATGCTAAAAGAGATTGGGGCCATGCAAAAGATTATGTGCGCATGATGTGGATGATCCTGCAAGCAGAGAAGGCAGAAGATTGGGTAATTGCAACAGGGATTACAACATCGGTTCGGGATTTTGTACGCATGAGTTTTGCAGAAGTGGGTATAGATTTAGAATTTAAAGGAGAAGGTGTTTTCGAAAAAGCCTATGTTGTAAAATGTAACAATTCAGAATATCAAATAGCAGTAGGAAAAGAAGTTTTGGCAGTAGACCCTAAGTATTTTAGGCCAACAGAAGTAGATTTGTTAATTGGAGACCCAAGTAAAGCAAAACAAAAATTAGGATGGGAGTGTCAATATGATTTAAAAGATTTAGTAAAAGAGATGATGTATAGTGATGTGAGGCTCATGAGAAAAGAGCAATATTTAAAAGATGGTGGTTATAATACCTTAAATTATTTTGAATAAAAGCGATCGATAGTATAATCACTTTTAAAGAAAATTGTCCCGATGTCAGAAACACAAAAGCGGTTGATGTTGTTCGCGAATTGATCGATTTTGGCACAAATGTGACTATTTACGATCCTCGTGCAAATCCTGAACACGTAAAAAAAGAATACAACTTAGCATCTCAAAGGAGTTTGCCAAATGAAAAATATGACGCTATTGTTTTAACAGTTTCACACGCTGAGTTTAAATATTTGGACTTAAAATCGCTTAAAAAGGAGCATTCAGTGGTGTACGATGTTAAAAATTTTTTAAATCCAAAAGAAGTAAATAAATCTTTATAAAAATGAAGAATTTCGCATTATTAGGTGCTTCCGGTTATATTGCACCAAAGCATTTAAAAGCAATTAAAGAGACCAATAATAATTTAATAGCAGCATTAGATAAGTTCGATTCTGTAGGGGTTATGGATAGCTATTTTCCGAACGCAGATTTTTTTGTAGAATTTGAACGATTTGATCGTCATATCGAAAAATTAAAGAGGAATCAAGATATTAATCTAAACTATGTAAGTATTTGTACCCCAAATTATTTACATGATGCACACATTCGAATGGCATTAAGAAGTGGAGCAGATGCAATTTGTGAGAAGCCAATTGTATTAAATCCGTGGAATATTGATGCCTTAGCGGCAATTGAAAAAGAATCTCAAGGTAAAATCAATACCATTCTTCAGTTAAGATTGCATGAATCAATTATCCAGCTGAAAAATAAGGTAGATCTAGCAAATAAGAAAGGAAAGTATGATATCGATTTAACCTATATTACTTCAAGAGGAAAATGGTACGATGTTTCTTGGAAAGGAGACGAGAGTAAATCTGGTGGAATTGCAACAAATATAGGGGTTCATTTTTATGACATGTTGTCTTGGATTTTTGGTGATGTTCAGGAGAATACCGTTCATTTGCGGGATAAAAACAAAGCGGCAGGGTATTTAGAATTTGAAAATGCAAGAGTTCGGTGGTTTTTATCCATCGATGAAAATGACCTTCCAAAAGAGATAAAAGAGAAAAAGCAAAGGACTTTTAGAGCGATAACGATTGATAATGAAGCCTTAGAGTTTAGTGCGGGTTTTACAGAATTACACACAAAAAGTTATAAAAAAATACTTTTAAATAAGGGGTTCGGATTAGAAGAAGTGCGGAAATCTATAGAAATAGTGCATGATATCAGAAATAATGGAATTGCAATAAAAGGAGAGAGACATCCGTTTCTTTAACAGAAAATTAACTATTTTTGTCTTGAAAATAAAAAAAAATGAAAATAAAAGCGGTTATTGTTTCCGGATATTTCAATCCAATTCACAAAGGGCATATAGAGTACTTTAACAATGCAAAGAATTTAGCAGACGAACTTTTTGTAATTGTGAATAGTGATTTACAAAGAAATCTCAAAGGATCTAAAGAATTTCAAAAAGAAGACGAACGTTTATTTATTGTTCAGAATATCAAAGCAGTTGATACCGCAATAATTTCAATAGACAAAGATCGGACGGTTTGCGCTACGATCGCACATTTACACAAACACTTCAATGAAGCGTATGACTTTGGTTTCGCGAATGGCGGGGACCAGAATAATAACTCAATCCCAGAAGCACCAATTTGCAAGCAATTAGGAATACAATTAATAGATGGTCTTGGAGACAAGATACAGTCTTCTTCTTGGTTGTTAAATAAAAAATAAATTTTATGAAAATAGGAATCACTTTTAGTGCTTTTGACCTTTTGCACGCCGGACATATAAAAATGTTAGAAGAAGCAAAACGTCAATGCGACTATTTAATCTGCGCATTACAAACAGATCCTACCCTAGATCGGCCAGAAAAAAATAGACCTGTACAATCTGTAGTCGAAAGATACATTCAATTGAAAGGGTGTAAATACGTAGATGAAATTTTACCGTATGCAACAGAACAAGATTTAGAAGATGTATTAAGGTCTTTTAAAATTGATGTTCGAATTATAGGAGATGAGTATGCGAGCAAACAATTTACAGGCAGACAATATTGTGAAGAAAAAGGCATTGACTTATACTTTAATAAACGAGAACATCGTTTTTCGAGTAGTGGTTTAAGAAAGGAAGTTCAAGAAAAAGAAAATTTGAATAAAAAAAATAAGTAAAGAATGAAGATTGCTGTAATAGGTTCAGGGTATGTTGGTTTAGTTTCTGGAGCTTGTTTCGCAGAAATGGGCAATCAGGTTACTTGTGTGGATATTGATCCAGTTAAAATTAAAAGATTAAATAAAGGCAGTATTCCTATTTTTGAACCTGGTTTAGAGACCATGGTTTTAAAAAACGTACAGCACAAAAACCTTGATTTTACGACTGATTTATCTGATGCAATTTCAACTGCGAACATCGTTTTTATTGCTGTTGGGACTCCAATGGGTACTGATGGCTCCGCAGATTTACAATATGTTTTAGCCGCAGCCAAAGCTATAGGTGCATCCATGATCAAAGAATTGGTGGTGGTTGATAAATCTACGGTTCCAGTTGGAACAGCAGACAAAGTTAAAGAAACAGTCCAAAAAGAATTAGATAAAAGAGGTGTTCAAATAAAATTTCATGTAGTTTCTAATCCAGAATTTTTAAAGGAAGGGGCAGCGATCGCTGATTTCATGAAACCAGATAGAGTGGTTATTGGAGCAGATTCTGAAACTGCTTTTGAGTTGATGAAGCAACTGTATTCTCCATTCTTTAGATCGCATGATCGTTTTATTACGATGGATATTCGCTCTGCAGAGATGACGAAGTATGCTGCAAACGCAATGTTGGCGACTAAAATTTCATTTATGAATGAAATTGCCAATATTTGCGAAAGAGTGGGGGCAGATGCAAATCAAGTTAGAATTGGTATTGGGTCCGATAAAAGAATTGGCTATAGTTTTATTTATCCGGGTGCGGGTTATGGAGGTGCGTGTTTTCCTAAAGATGTAAAAGCCTTACAAAAAATAGCAGAAGCGCATGGGTATACTCCATCTTTAATTGCTTCAGTAGAAAAAGTGAATGATGCGCAAAAGTTCGTAATTGCTCAGAAAATTGTAAAAAGATTTGGAGCAAATTTATCGGGGTTTACTTTTGGGTTGTGGGGTTTGGCTTTTAAACCAGGTACCGATGATATGCGTGAAGCACCAGCCATTTATACTATCAAAGAATTGGTGAAAAGAGGTGCTAAAGTTAACGTGTACGACCCGAAAGCCATGCAAGAGGCCAAAGAATGGTATTTAAAAGGAATTGAGAATATAGAGTATTGCAGCGCAAAGTATGAGGTTTTAAAGAATGCAGCTGCATTAATTCTTTTGACGGAATGGAAGGAATTTAGATCTCCAGATTTTGAAGAAATAAAAGCACAATTAGTCTCTCCAGTTATTTTTGATGGAAGAAATCAATACAATGCATTTAATTTAGAGGAAAAGGGATTTGAATACTATCAAATTGGAAAATAAAATCATTACATAAAGTTTGCTTTTCTATTCTATTTAATATTATATTTGCTCAAAATTGTTATAAGGTTTAAGCCTTCACTAAAACCCCTATTAGAATACAAAATATATAAATGTGGTTTTATTAAACTTATTGTGAAGTATTTGTTGCTAGATATTTTATAAAAAGAAAAAAAAAGAAAATGGAACATATATATTATTTTATTCTACTGTTTGGTATAATATTTTTGGTAAGCTATACCCTTATTCCAAAAATAACAAGAATTTCTTTAAAGTTCAATTTAACAGACGTTCCAGGTGTTCGAAGCTCCCATAGTAATAGTACTCCTTCTTTTGGAGGGGTTGCTTTTTATATTAGCTATATCATCGCGCTATTTTTTATCCAATTCTTTTTTGAAAATCAAGTTTCACTCACCCTGTTAGTGGGGATATCCGTTTTATTTTTCACAGGTTTGTTTGATGATATTGTAAATCTTCCTGCAAAATTAAAGTTTTTGGTCAATTTTTGCTGGTAGAAACGGGTACCATGAGTTTAATTTAGAAGAAAAAGGATTTGATAGTATTAAATAAGAAAGAATTAAATTAGAGTAAATGAATATTGATTTAACAGGAAAAAAAATACTGGTAACAGGAGGTTCTGGGTTTATTGGTGCGAACCTTTGTGAAGCGCTTTTAGAGAAAAAGAATGCCGTTATCTGTTTAGATAATTTTGCAACTGGAAAAAGAGAAAATCTTACGCAGCTTTTAAAAAATCCAAATTTCACACTTATTGAAGGAGATATTAGAAACCTTGAAGATTGCATAAAGGCCACTACAGGAGTTGATTATGTTTTACATCAAGCGGCTTTAGGTTCTGTTCCACGATCAATAAAAGACCCTATTACATCAAATGATGTAAATGTTGGCGGTTTTTTAAACATGTTAGTGGCATCTAGAGATAATGGGGTGAAGCGTTTTGTTTATGCAGCAAGTTCTTCAACCTATGGTGATTCAGAATCAATGCCAAAGGTAGAAAGTGTTATTGGGAAACCATTGTCTCCTTATGCAGTAACCAAATATGTGAATGAGTTGTATGCAGATGTTTTTTCAAAAACCTATGGTTTAGAAACCATAGGTTTGCGCTATTTTAATGTGTTTGGGAGAAAGCAAGACCCAAACGGTGCGTATGCAGCAGTGATTCCAAAATTTGTAAGTCAATTAATGGCTGGTGAATCTCCAGTAATTAATGGCGATGGAAATTATTCAAGAGACTTTACCTACATCGATAATGTCATTCAAGCTAATTTATTGAGTCTTGTGACAGAAAATAAAGAAGCAATCAATACCGTTTATAATGTTGCTTTTGGAGATCGGAATACGTTAAATGATTTAATGAAGTATTTAAAAGAATATCTTTCAGAGTTCGATGCTAAAATAGCGAATGTAGATGTGAAGCACGGTCCAAATAGGATTGGAGATATTCCGCATTCTCATGCAAGTGTTGACAAGGCAAAACAACTATTAAATTACAACCCTCAATTTTCATTACAGCAAGGTTTAAAAGAGGCTGTTAAATGGTATTGGGAGAATCTTTAAGCGTGAATGGTGTTTGGTGATGAGTGAAGGGTGATTGATGATGAGTGAAGGGTGATAAGGAAAAAAGAAAAAGATGATATTAAGTTACAGAGATTTAAATGTTTGGCAAAATGCAATGAATTTGGTCGAAGATGTTTATAAAATTACTGCGAACTTCCCTAAAGAAGAAAAATATGGGTTAATATCTCAGATTAGAAGATGTAG
>JBLHIE010000094.1:0-6213 GCA_047614925.1 Arenicella sp. | reverse complement strand
ATATTTGATAGAATTAGAGAGTTCGCAGGAATTCATAAAAACTGGAAATATAGCGAAGTAGTAGACAAAGCTTTAAGCTCTACCTTAGGTAGAACTATAAACACCTCTTTAACAACATTATTAGTAATGTTGGCAATCTTTATGTTTGGTGGAGATTCTATTAAAGGATTTATGTTTGCACTAATTATCGGTGTAGCAGTGGGTACGTACTCATCATTGTTTGTGGCAACACCAATTATGTATGATACTTCTAAAAAAGAAGAGAAGAACAAATAGTTCTAAATTGATATTATAAAAACCGTTTTCCTTGTGAAGTACTGGAACAAGTTCAGCACAAGGAGAACGGTTTTTTCATTTGAACAATAGCAGTTATATTTGCAATCTAATGAGCATTATAAAACTTCAAGACTTATATTTTAAACCTTATATTAATAAGGAGAAAATCTCAGTGATTGTAAAATATTTAGCAAAAAAGGTAAAAGCTGATTTACCAAAAGACGAAGTTCCTATTTTTGTTGGTATTCTAAATGGCTGCTTCTTATTTGCAGCAGATTTTATAAGGGCATACGAAGGTAATTGCGAAGTTTCTTTTGTAAAACTAGCGTCTTACGAAGGTACTTCCTCTTCAGAAAATGTAAAACATTTAGTTGGTATCAATGAAAACTTAACTGGCAGAACTGTCATCATTTTAGAAGACATTATAGATACGGGTGCTACCTTGCAAGAAATTTATAATATCTTTCAAGATAAAAATGTAAAACAACTAAAGGTTGCTACGTTATTTTTTAAACCAGACGTGTTCAAAAAAGAATTACCAATAGATTATATCGGACAAAGCATCGAAGATAAATTTATTGTTGGTTATGGCTTAGATTATAACGGTTTGGGTAGAAATTATCCGGAAATATATCAATTATCAACAACACCAAAAATGAAAAATATTGTATTATTTGGCCCTCCAGGTGCAGGAAAAGGAACGCAAGCAGAATTTTTAAAAGAGATGTATAGCTTGATACATATTTCTACTGGTGATGTATTTCGTTTCAATATTAAAAATAAAACAGCACTAGGTATCTTGGCTAAAAAGTATATGGATGAAGGCAATTTGGTGCCAGATGAAGTTACCATTAGCATGCTGAAAGAAGAGGTTGAAAAAAATGCAGATGCCAACGGTTTTATTTTTGATGGTTTTCCAAGAACTGAGTCTCAGGCAGCAGCTTTAGATGTGTTTTTAGCTGAAAAAGGAGAACAAATTAACGGTATGGTTGCTCTAGAAGTATCTGAAGATATTTTGGTAACTCGTTTATTAGAAAGAGGAAAAACAAGCGGAAGAGCAGATGACACTGATGAAGCTAAAATTAGAAATCGTTTTAACGAATACAATACAAAAACTGCTGTTTTAAAAGATTATTTTGCAGCTCAAGATAAATACTACGGCATTAATGGTGTCGGTTCTATTGAAGAAATTACACAAAGAATTTCAGGAGTATTTGATACCCTTTAAAATGTGTAACTTTGCACCCGCTTAGCATTGTTCTTTTTTTAGTTACAACGCAAAAGAGGAAGCGCAAATACAAGTACCATTTCAACAATTACACAACAAATAATAATTATGACAGAAGGGAACTTCGTTGATTACATAAAAGTGTACGCAACTTCTGGAAAAGGAGGACAAGGATCTGTGCATTTACACAGAGAAAAATACATTACCAAAGGTGGACCTGATGGTGGCGATGGCGGACGTGGAGGTCACATTATATTGCGTGGCGATAAAAATATGTGGACACTATTTCACCTAAAATTTAAACGTCATTTTAGAGCTGAAGGAGGTGGAGCAGGGAGTAAAAGTAGAAGTACTGGCCGTGATGCTGCAGATGTTTTTGTAGATGTGCCTTTAGGTACCATTATAAGAGATGCGGATACCGATGAAATATTACACGAAATTACAGAGCACGGTAAGGAAGTTGTTTTATTACCTGGTGGAAAAGGTGGCCTCGGAAACTGGAATTTCAAATCTTCTACAAACCAAACACCTAGATATGCACAACCGGGTATAGACGGCCAAGATGGTTGGTTTAGAATCGAATTAAAATTATTAGCAGATGTAGGTTTGGTTGGTTTTCCAAATGCAGGAAAATCTACTTTATTATCTGTATTGACTTCTGCAAAACCAAAAATTGCAGATTATGCGTTTACCACACTAAAACCAAACTTAGGTATTGTTGAACATAGAAATCAACAAACTTTTGTAATTGCAGACATTCCTGGAATTATTGAAGGTGCTGCTGAAGGGAAAGGATTAGGACACCGTTTTCTACGTCATATAGAGCGTAATTCTACACTTTTGTTCTTAATTCCTGCAGATAGTGACGATATTAATAAAGAGTACGCGATTCTGCTCAATGAACTAAAACAACACAATCCAGAATTATTGGATAAAGACCGTTTGTTGGCAATCTCTAAAACAGACATGTTGGATGCCGAGTTGCAAGCAGAAATTAAAGCAGACTTACCAAAAGGTATTGAAGCCTTGTTTATTTCTTCTGTTGCAGAAACTGGTTTACAAGAATTAAAAGACAAACTTTGGGAAATATTGAATTAAAAATGCAGTTGCATTTTATATTTTTATAATCCTAAATACCCTCATTTTATATAAAATTTGTTATTCATTGTTCCTAGATTCTAGGACAAGGAATAGCAAATTTATTTTTTAAGCTGTATTTTTATGGGCAAGCGGTATTTTGTTGTTACCGGAATGCCTCTTTTAATTGCAGGATACATTTTTGGAATCTTTGTTATCGAAACCTTTAAAATACTGTCTAGCTTTGGCAATTGATTTTTAATAGCTTCTGATGATTCTATCGCTTCTAGGAAAATATTACCTTCAGAATTGATTCTTAAAACTACATACACAATTTCTGCAATTGAATCTTTAATGATAAACTGATGCTGCTTCAATGCTGCTCCTATTTCCTGATGAATAGTGGCTCTAAAACAATTAGACTTTTTTTGTTTGTCTATTAGAGAATCACACACTTTAAAAGAGGGTGAAGTATCTACTGAAGAAAAATTTAAAATGGTATCTAATACCTGGTTGTTGTTCCTTTTTCCAAATGAAAATTTATCACAAGAAGTGATCAAAAGAAACAATAAGAAAAGAGAAAAAATACGCAAAAACATAATTCTATTTGTAGCGTGAAAATACTAAAATTTAATGAATATCTCACGGGAGCTTTCTTTCATGCTAAAGCAGTGTTTTTTTTCATACTTTCTTCTTTTCTTTATAATAATTGCCTCATAAAAAAAAGCCGGAGTTCACTACTCCGACTTTTACAATTAAAATCCTCTTCTTCCTTTTAATCTTTGGTTACTTCATCTACCATAAGTGTAAACGGAATATTATAATTTACTACTACGTTCTTTCCATCTTGTTTCCCTGGCATCATTTTTGGCAAAGAACGCATCACTCTTATTACCTCTTCCTTAATTTTTATATGCGGTGCCCTTGCTTGTACATCAACAATATCTCCATTTACCGCCACCTTAAAACCTATAAAAACCCTTTTCTTACCAGCCGACAAGCCCAAACTATTTGGCAACTTTGCATCAAAATTTCTTGAAAAATGTTTTTGAACCATTTTAGAAAAACAGTCTTTGTCTCCTGTGCTACAACCAGGAAACGTTGGTGCGGTTTCTATGCTCATAAAATTAACTGAGCCATCTAAAGATTTTTCTTTGGACATTTTTGCTTTAGAAGAAAAAGGCACCTTATCTATTAAAAGTGTAAACGGGATCGTATAATTCACGGCAACATTCTCCCCTTTTATCTGACCAGGCAACATCTTTGGCAATGTTTTCATAACTCTTAGAACTTCTGCTTTCAACTTTGGATGTGGAGCTCTAACTTTAACATCAACAACACCTCCGTTTACGTCCACTTTAAAACCTATAAATACTCTTTTCTTACCAGCCGATAACCCTAAACTATTTGGCAACTTTGAATTGAAATTTCTAGAAAAATGCTTTTGAACATTTTTAGAGAAACAATCTTTGTCTCCAATATCACATCCTGGAAAAGTAGGTCCTTTTTCTATTTTTATGAATGAAACACTTTCTGTAATCTCTTCAATCTTTTGAATTTCAATGATTTCTTCTTTTTTAGTTACTTCATTTTTATTTACTTTTCTGCTACTAGAACAAGAAGTATAAAATAACATACTTAGTAGCACAGGAATCAATACCAAATACTTTAACTGATTCATTTTCTTTGATTGTTTTTTCTTCATCATAATAATTCTTTTTTTAATTAAGGTTTGTTTGTAAAACTGATTGATAAACGCAATGTTTTCAACCTGAAAAAAATTGGATAGCAATTGATTGATGTACGCATCTTTGGGTTCAGATTTTGTAGCAATAGCGTCAGAAATATATTCATGTACCAAAGTGATTCTTTTTTGATAGCTATAAACCATTGGGTTAAACCACATGACAATTTTTAGAAGTTCGAAAAACAATAAATCTAAAGAATGCTTTTGTTTGCTATGCACCAATTCGTGAGCAATAATTTGTTCCTTTTGGGCATCAGGAATTTCTTCTCCTAAAAAAATATAATTGAAAAATGAAAATGCTTTGCTTTGCTTCGGAATTAAAACCAAAGTGTATCCTTCTTTTTTAATACCTCTATAAACCCTTGTTAAATGTATAAGTTGTAGAACTTTCGAAAAGAAGAAAATACTAAAAAGGAGAACGCCTATGCCAAATAAAATAGCTAAATAATTTACAGATTGATACCAAGACGCTTCTTGAATGATTCTTTCGGGCGATAAAATAATCTCAGGCATATAGTAAATATATGCTTGCGGAATCGCTTTTTGAAAAGATGGTATGTGCACCAATGGCAACAAAAAAGAGACGAATGGTGTGCTTAACAAATACCACCTATTTTTTGTAAAGAACGTTTCTTTGCTTAAAAAAAAATCATAAATAGCCAAAAACAGTACTTGAAATAAGACAACTTGAATTATATAATTTATCATAGATTTTTTATTTTTTGGATGGAAGTATTTTTCTGCTTTTTCACAACATTTCTAACTGCGAATTGCAACTGATTTTTATCAACTGAATACTATTCCTTTTTATTCACTTCCTTCAAAATACTCTCTAATTCTGAAACATCCATTTTGTTCTCTTTCACAAAAAAGGACACCATGCTTTTAAATGAACCATCGAAATACCCATTCATTAATTTGTGCAAACGCTGGTTGCTGTACGTTTCTTTTTCTATAATAGGATGGTATATAAAACCTCTACCCATAGGTTTGTGACCTACAAATTCTTTGTTTTCTAAAATTCTTACAATTGTAGAAACAGTATTATATGCAGGTTTTGGCGCTGGCAATTGTGTTATTACGTCTTTTACAGAGGCTTCTTGCAAATCCCATAATACCTGCATTATTTGCTCTTCTGCTTTTGTTAATTGTTTGCTCATGATTTCAACTAAGGTTTTAGTTTGATTTTACAAATATAACTAATTTTTTAGTTTAAACTAATTTTTTAGTTATAATAAATAATGTAACAAAGGTTTCGTACTTTCGTGTTATTACAAAATATACTATGGACATCTTCTTGCTTATAATTGGTTTTCTGTTCATATTGCTAGGAATTGCAGGTGCTATTTTGCCTATTTTACCCGGACCGTTAACAAGCTGGTTTGGTTTATTAGTACTGCACCTTACGGCTATAATACCAATAAATTACACGTTCTTAGGAATTACTTTGGCGGTTGCCATACTCATATGGCTACTAGATTACATAATTCCTGCCATTGGTACCAAACATTTTGGAGGTAGTACATATGGCGTTTATGGAACCACCATTGGTTTGCTTATTGGCTTACTTTCACCGATTCCGTTTGGAATTTTAATTGGCGCTTTCTTAGGTGCTTTTATAGGGGAACTACTTTATGACAGATCAGACACTGCTAGGGCTTTAAAGGCTTCTATAGGATCTATAATTGGCCTTATTACTTCTGCTACCCTTAAACTCATAGTCGCTTTGGTATATGCTATTTTATTTTTTACGAAGTTTTGGGAATATAATGGGCAGTTCTTTTAAAGGCTGTATTTGCTCTTACTTGAAAATAAGAATCGATACCTAATTTGTTTGTGGTATTTGTTTTCTTTTCCAATGCTGAAAAACGACTTCAAAAAACAC
>JBLHIE010000093.1:0-6352 GCA_047614925.1 Arenicella sp. | reverse complement strand
GCATCAGAAGTTTTAATCAAACAGATTAAGCCTAATTTTAAAACGCTCGGTCCTAAATTTGGAAAAGACATGCGTTTTGTAGCTGCAGCTGTTCAGAAATTCAACCAAGAAGATATTAACAAAATAGAGAAAGATAAACACATTTCTATTGAAGTTAACGGGGAAAATATTACTTTGGATGTCTCGGATGTAGAAATATCATCTAAGGATATAGAAGGTTGGTTGGTTGCAAATGAAGGAGCGTTAACAGTGGCTTTAGACGTTACTATTTCTGAAGAATTACGCAAAGAAGGTGTTGCCAGAGAGTTGGTAAACAGAATACAAAATGCGCGAAAAGACACAGGTTTAGAAGTAACAGATAAAATTAAACTAACGGTTTTAAATTTTGAAAATTTACAAAAATCGATCCTAGATAATAAAGCCTATATTATGAGTGAAACATTAACCAAAGAATTGGTTTTTGTGGATACATTAAGCAATGGAACAGAAATTGAATTTGATACCATTAAAAGTAGAATATTAATAGAAAAAATGTAATAATATGTCGGACGTTAAATTAAGATATTCGGATGAAGATTTACAAGAATTCAAGGGAATTATAAATCAAAAAATAGCAAGAGCAGGGTCAGATTTGGCCTCATTAGAAAGTTCTTATAAAAATAATGCAGGAAATGGTACAGATGATACCTCACCATCATTTAAATCTTTTGACGAAGGTTCTGAAGTAATGGCTAAAGAATCAAATGTGCAATTGGCAATAAGACAAGAGAAATTTATTAGAGATCTTAAAAATGCTTTAATGCGTATTGAAAATAAAACGTATGGTGTTTGCAGAGTTACCCGCAAACTAATTCAAAAAGAGCGCCTGCTGTTAGTGCCGCACGCTACCTTAAGTATTGAAGCAAAACGCAAACAATAATAATTTAAAAGCTTCCATTTGGAAGCTTTTTTTATAGTATTAAATATTGCACGTTCTTGCGATGTGTAAATTTTATGACATTTAGAAAACCAATATAAGGATGGCTTTCAATGGTTATAAGTTAAAATAAATACCAGAAAACAGCAATTTCCACTTCTAAAAAAATGACAATTACCACAATAAAAAGGAATATTTTCTGAACACACCAATAAATCTAATAATAGTGTTATTTTTGTTGCTATAAAATTAAAAAAATGTCCAAAAAGAAACTGGCAATTGGTACCATAGGTATCGCTATTTTATTAGATCAAATTATAAAAATCTATGTAAAAACGCACTTTGTTTTAGGCGAAGAAGTTGTAGTTTTTGATTGGTTTAGAATTCATTTTACCGAGAATAACGGAATGGCAATGGGTTTTGAATTTGGCGGCAAAGCAGGAAAACTTTTTTTAACTTTATTTAGACTGGTTGCGGTATCTGCTATTGTTTATTGGTTAATGGGTGCCATAAAAAGTAAAACACACAATGCTGTAATTGTAGCCATTTCCTTAATTTTTTCGGGGGCAGTTGGTAATATTATTGATTCTGTTTTTTACGGTGTTATTTTTAATTCTTCCGATCATAAGGTAGCCACCTTTTTTTCAGAGACACCTTATGGAGATTTGTTTTATGGGAAAGTGGTAGACATGTTCTACTTTCCGCTTTGGCAAGGAACCCTGCCAGAATGGATTCCCTTTATGGGAGGAGATTTGTTTACGTTCTTTCAATATATATTTAATCCTGCAGATGCTTTTATATCCGTTGGTGTTGCCTTGTTATTTGTTTTTAACAAACAGGCATTCCCTAAAGAAGGAAAAGAGTAGTTTCACTGAGGTTTTCCTGAGTTAGCCGATTTCAATTTACGATGAATAATTAACGGCAATCCGTTGAAAAAGCGGTCAAAAAACAACACAAGAAATAGTAGGGTTAACTTTAAATGTTCTCTAAATATATTAGCTTCCTGTAATGTATAGTTGGGAAGCTGTAAGTGCTAGAAACACCAACTTTCTTCAAAAATTTAAAGACGCGTTGTATTTAAAGTTTATCAATCATAAATTTACGTAATTTCGTAGCATGTCTGCATCCTTAGAACTTCAAGTAAAAATCTTACCAAATGAACCTGGTGTGTACCAATATTTTGATAAAAACGAAGTAATTATCTATATTGGTAAAGCTAAAAACTTAAAGAAAAGAGTTTCTTCTTACTTTTCTAAAACGCATGAATATGGCAAAACCAAAGTTTTAGTCACGAAAATTGCAAGTATAAAACACATTGTTGTAGAAACAGAAACCGATGCCTTACTCTTAGAAAACAACCTCATAAAAAAACACAAACCACGGTATAATATTTTATTAAAAGACGATAAAACGTATCCTTGGATTTGTATAAAAAAAGAACGTTTCCCTAGAATTTTTATGACGCGTAGGGTTGTAAAAGACGGTTCGGAATATTTTGGACCGTATACCTCTATCAAAACGGTTCGGGTTTTATTAGATTTAATAAAAGAGTTGTATCCTTTAAGAACTTGCACCTACGATTTAAGTCATCAAAATATAAATGAAGGCAAGTATAAAGTTTGTTTAGAGTATCATTTAAAAAATTGCAAAGGAGCTTGTGAAAACTTAGAAACCGAGGCTCATTATGAGCATTCTATAAAAGAGATTAGAAATATTATCAAAGGAAATTTTAAAGAAAGCTTGGAGAAATTTCAAGAGATGATGTTTGGCTTTGCTGAAAAAATGGAGTTTGAAGAAGCCCAAAAAATTAAAGAAAAACTCAAGTTATTAGGCAATTACCAATCGAAAAGCACCATTATAAATCCGGCTATAAACAATGTAGATGTGTTTTCAATAATTTCTGATGAAACCCACGGATATGCTAATTTTTTAAAGATTGCAAACGGTGCTATTATTCAGTCTCATACTACAGAAATAAAGAAAAAATTAGACGAAACAGACAAAGAATTATTAGAACTTTTTATTATTGAAATAAGGCAACGTTTCAATTCTATTTCTCCAGAAATCTATGTGCCTTTTAAAGTTAATGTAGGTGAAGACTTAAAAGTAACCATTCCGAAGTTAGGAGATAAAAAAAGCATTGTAGCACTCTCTGAAAGAAATGCAAAATACTACAGACAAGAGCAATTTAAGCAGACACAAATTGTAGATCCAGAGCGGCATGTAAAAAGAATTATGGGGCAGATGAAAAAAGATTTGCGTTTGCATGTAGAACCGCGTCATATCGAGTGTTTTGATAATTCTAACATTCAAGGAACACACCCGGTTGCGGCTTGTGTAGTTTTTAGAGATGGCAAACCCAGTAAAAAAGAATACAGACATTACAACATAAAAACGGTGGTTGGGCCAGATGATTTTGGTTCTATGGAAGAGGTTGTTTTTAGACGCTACAAGCGCTTGTTGGAAGAAGAGCAACCATTGCCGCAGTTAATTATTGTAGATGGTGGAAAAGGGCAATTGTCTTCTGGGTTAAAAGCTTTAGAGGATTTGGGTTTGCGTGGTAAAATTGCCATTATAGGGATTGCAAAAAGGTTGGAAGAGATCTATTATCCCGGGGATCCCATTCCGATGTATTTAGACAAAAAATCCGAAACTTTAAAAATTACTCAATATTTAAGAAACGAAGCACACAGATTCGGAATTACATTTCACAGGAATAAACGGAGTAAAAGTGCCATAAAATCTGAGTTAGAACAAATTCCTGATGTTGGTGCGCAGACAATTACAACTTTATTACGTAAATTTAAATCGGCAAAACGAGTAAAAGAAGCTTCTTTAGAAGAGCTAAAAGCAGCAATTGGGCACGCTAGGTCTATGAAAGTTCATGACTTTTATCACAAAAAATAATGATGAGATTAAACTTCTTCTTTTTCTTTTTTCTTATTTCTTTTTTGCTATTCTCGCAGCAACAGCAACCAAAAGTTGGTTTGGTTTTAAGTGGTGGTGGTGCAAAAGGTTTTGCCCACATTGGCGTATTAAAAGCAATAGACAAAGCAGGTGTTCAAATAGATTATATTGGCGGTACCAGCATGGGTGCCATTATTGGTGGTTTGTATGCCGTGGGTTATTCTGCAACGCAAATAGAAGAAATTATTTTAAAAACCGATTTTGTAGCCTTGTTGCGAGATAAACTCCCAAGAAATTCAGAAACATTTTTTGAAAAAGAATCTGGCGAGAAAACAGTGATTTCATTGCCTGTTAAAAAGGGAAAAATAAGCTTGCCAAGAGCAATTTCTAAAGGGCAAAATGTTTTAAACTTATTATTAGAGTTATTTGATACGGTAGATGAACAGCAAGATTTCACTAAATTAAACATTCCTTTTTTCTGCATTGCTACAGATGTAGAAAAGGGTTCTTCTGTGCTCTTAGAAGAAGGTTCTTTGCCAATGGCATTAAGAGCAAGTGCTTCTTTTCCATCGCTTTTAAATCCTATTGAGGTTCACGGAAAATTACTAGTAGATGGTGGTATTGCAAATAATTTTCCTGTGAGTATTATGGCCAGCAAGGGAATGGATATAATAATTGGTGTAGATGTAGAAGGGAAGTTGTTTCAGAAAGAAAAAATTAATTCTGCAGTGGCTTTGTTAAATCAGATTATGAGTTACCAGATGTATCGAAAGTCAGATGAGGAAATAAAGAAATTAGATGTCTACATTCATCCAGAAATATTTAAGTACACGGTAGTAGATTTTGGTAAGAAAGTAGAAATTCTAGCAAAAGGAACTCTTGAAGCAGAAAATTTTGTGAAGGTTTTTGAAGAAATTGCAGCAAAACAACCTTTAAAAAATCAAAGAAAAAAGAGAGCCTTTGGTACGGAGAAATTTTTAGTTTCAGAGATTGGTATCGAAGGTTCTTCGAATTATACAAGAGCTTATGTGTTAGGAAAACTTAAAATTAAAGAAGGAGACAGTTTGTCTAGAAACGACATTACTAATAAAATTCACTTGCTTTCTGCAACTAAAAATTACAATACAATTGTCTATCATTTAGACCAAAAAATAGCGGGTGGTTATGCACTAAATTTTAAGTTAAAAGAAGCGAAATTAAACGGCAGTTTAAAATTAGGTGTGCATTACGACTTATTATATAAGTCGAGCGTTTTGGCTACTTACAGTCAAAAAAACATACGAAACAATAATGATTTATTTTCTGTTGATATAATTTTAGGAGACAACATAAGATATAATTTAAATTATTTTGTAGACAATGGTTTTTACATCAGTTATGGTTTTAGATCGAGATACAACCATTTTAGAAAGAACTCTAAATTTAATTTGGTTCCTGATGCTTCAAATGTTAGCAGTATTAATTTAAGTTACTCAGACATGACCAATCAAGCATTTTTTCAGACTACTTTTAGTAGAAAATTTGCGTTGGGTTTAGGGTTAGAACACAAGTGGATAAAAGCAACGACAGAAACCTTGGTTTCTATAACAAATGACGAAGCTATTATAGATAAAAGCAACTATTTAAATGCTTATGGATATTTAAAATTAGACACGTACGATCAAAAGTATTTTGCAACCAAAGGTTATTTTGCAGATTTAAATTTTAAGTGGTATGCAGCATCATCTGACTATAATAAAGAATTTAGTATGTTTTCTCAGGCAAAAGGAACCCTCGGTTTTGCAACTACATTTTTTGATCATCTTACGTTTCAAAACACAAATGAAGCAGGTTTTACTATAGGGAATCCAACTTCTAATATATTTGATTTTCACTTAGGTGGTTACAATCAGAATTACATAAATACCTTTATTTCTTTGTATGGTTACGGTTTTGCAGAGCTGTCTAATAACTCTTTTATAAAATCTCAGTTTGATATGCGATATCAAGTTGCAGGGGCACATTATGTTTCATTCATAGCAAACTATGCGAGATTAGAAGACAATGTTTTTGAGAACCTTCAATTATTTGACAACATAAAATCTGGATATGCAGTTGGGTATAGTTATGATTCTTTTGTAGGCCCAATAGAGCTAAAATATAGTTGGACACCAGACCAAAAAGAAGGTTTTTGGTTGTTTAATTTAGGTTTTTGGTTTTAACTTTAGCTCAAAAAAAAACCATGAAATTCATCATGGCTTTTTAAAGTATTTAATTTTTAATGCTTATTCATTTTGCTTTGTACTTAAATAGAATTCTTCATAGGTATTTAGAAGATTCATTAAGGCAGAAAGTAAATCTTTTGTTTCTAGTAGTAAGCTAAAGTAAAGCGTTGTGTTTTTAGGACTTGTTTCGTCTGTTCTAATTCTGGCAACTTGCTTTTCTATAGACGAAGTAACGTTTGTAAACAACGCTTGTTTTTCAATTAAAATTTCACTTAAATTATCAAAAGTTCTTTTTTCAAAAACATCGGCTACTTTTAATAGTAAA
>JBLHIE010000092.1:0-6366 GCA_047614925.1 Arenicella sp. | reverse complement strand
AACAATGGGAAGACGATTCTAAACTGAACAGAGAAGATGTTACAGAAGACAATGTTGCAGAAGTAGTTTCTATGATGACAGGAATTCCTGTGAATAGAGTTGCAGAGGCTGAAACTCAAAAACTACACGAATTGCCGCAACTCATTAAGGGTAAGGTAGTTGGACAAGACATCGCTGTAACTAAAGTTGTAAGAGCTATACAAAGAAATAGAGTTGGTTTAAAAGACCCAAACAAACCAATTGGTTCGTTTATTTTCTTAGGTCAAACTGGTGTGGGTAAAACCCAATTAGCAAAGGTTTTAGCGCGTGAATTATTTGATTCTGACGATTCTTTAATAAGAATTGATATGAGTGAATACATGGAGAAATTTGCTATTTCTCGCTTAATTGGTGCACCTCCAGGATATGTTGGGTATGAAGAAGGAGGTCAATTAACTGAAAAGGTAAGAAGAAAACCATATGCTGTTATTTTATTGGATGAAATAGAAAAAGCACATCCAGATGTCTTTAATATTTTGTTGCAAATTTTAGATGACGGATTTATTACAGACAGTTTAGGTAGAAAAATCGATTTTAGAAATACCATAATTATTATGACTTCTAACATTGGTGCACGACAGTTGAAAGACTTTGGAGGTGGCGTTGGTTTTGGTACTGCCACAAAAGAAGCGCAAGCAGACGAATATGCCAAATCTGTAATAGAGGGTGCTTTAAAGAAATCTTTTGCTCCTGAATTTTTAAACAGAATAGACGATGTAATCATCTTTAATGCTTTGGAGAGAGAAGACATTCACGCAATTATAGACATCGAATTAGATAAGTTATTAAATAGAATAGCTGATTTAGGCTATACTTTAAACTTAAGCGAGAAAGCTAAAGATTACATAGCAGACAAAGGTTTTGATAAGAAGTATGGAGCAAGACCCCTTAAAAGAGCCATACAGAAATATATTGAAGATGCATTGGCAGAAGAAATTGTAAACTCTAAACTCTCTGAAGGAGACACCATTGAAATGGACTTAGATGAGAAGGAAAACAAGCTGGTAGTTGAAATTAAGAAAGCTGAAAAGAAAGTAGAGACCGAAACAGAGTCTTAACTATTTAAAATCCCAAATGAAAATTTGGGATTTTTTTTTATAACAGATACTTACTTTTAGCTCTTTATTAAAACCGTACAAATGACATAACTTTTTTATTGGTACCTGTCAAATTATTTTTAGAGTTCCCTTTTTCTTCCCAAAAATTAATTGAACTTACACTAAAAAAAAATATCTTATTGAGTTTGTGAAAATGGAAATAATAAAATATTACACCACTTTAAAAAAAACTACTAAAAAACAAGTGGATGTCTTGGCAAGTGAAGCTGCCTTTTCTGACACACCGCCTACTTGACAGATAGTTGTTGTAAATGTTAAAACTCTACAAAGGCAGTAGATGAGGGAAGGGCATCATGAAATTAATTTAACTGCAACAGGTGCAATAATTTCTGTATTAAATATTATCAGATAAGAAAATGAGGATATCGAAATTCCGTGTTTTTTTTAGTGGTGATGGTGCCACCTTCATAATTCCACAAATACTTTTAAAAAAGGTGATAGTGAT
The DNA here is from genome assembly GCA_047614925.1 of Arenicella sp. GTDB lineage: Bacteria > Bacteroidota > Bacteroidia > Flavobacteriales > Flavobacteriaceae > Polaribacter. The sequence goes on along the minus strand of JBLHIE010000092.1, from coordinate 4,764 downwards.
TTTAGAAAATTACAGCTTACACATTAGAAGAAATGTAACATTAATACTTAGAGTTGGGCATATTTCTATTGAAAATTTACGAGCTTAAAATTATAGCTTAAAAATAGCAAAACATCCACTTACCAAAGAATTAGCAATTCCTATTATATTGGGCAATTGTTTAAAAAAAACAGAAGAAATTATTAAAAGCACTTTTGTAGAAATAGATGTTCTTCATTTTAAAAAAGAGCTTTAGACCAATCCATTTTAATTCAAATGGATGCTTTGTTTGACACCCTCAAAAACAGACACCCGATCAAACCTAAAAAGTTGAAATTAAACTTTAGCCTTTTAAAGATTTAGGAAGAAATGAAAATTAGTGTTTCCGAAAAAAACACTGGCTACCTCATTAAAAATTGGATTAAAACGCTTATTGGAAAATGGTATTTTAAACTTACTAAAAGTGGAAATTATACTTAAACCAAGTAGCTCTCTTATCACATACTTTTATGCTAGACGGGAGATGATTAACACTGTCTTCACCGCAGAGCAAAGTAAAATGACGCTTTTTACAACCAACTTAGATCAACTAGAAAAAGAAGAAAAGAACTTATGATATTCATGTAACACATGCTTGTATAATGTCTTGCTACATATTAGACAAACCAAGCACGCCCATTTTGTTGATGGAACAGAAGGCGGCTATACTGCAGCTGCAAAAACATTTAAAACAAAAGCAAGAACGAAAACCCCAGGTAATACGATTCATTAGATCCCTTCACTTTCTACACAAATTTTACTCACCTTTCTTTACAAGTTGATTTTATGTATATATTTGCGAGAAATTATAATACACAAAAATGAGAAAAACATCCATTCTACTACTTGCGATCATAACCATAGTTTCTTGTACTAAAGAGCACTCTAAAGATTATCTTTCGTTATCAGGAAAACTAGAAAATAATACAGATACTACCATTACAATATCAGGACAAAAGGGAGTTGTGAAAACAATTACTATAAATGCAGACGGCACGTTTAAAGACACCTTAAAGGTTGAAAAAGCTGCTGTTTATTCTTTTATGACTCGCAATGAAAAAGCAAGTCCTATTTATTTAAAAAATGGTTTTAATATTACCCTAAAAGGTGATTCTGAAAACTTTATGAAAAGCTTTGTTTTCTCTGGAAATGGTGCTGAAAATAGTAATTTTATAGTTGCGCAAATTCAAGAAAGTCAAAACTTAGGAAACCCTTCGCTTCTATTACAGTTGAAAGAAAACGAATTTAAAAGTAAGTTAGAGGAGGTTGAAAAAAAATATGATAGTATCTTAAATTCATATAAGAACATAGATACATCTTTGATTGCATTGGCAAAGGAACAAACGGACCAAATGATGCGTTATTTTAGTGAGACATATGCAAATAACAAAATCCTTGCAAAAGGAGCTCTTTCTCCTAAATTTGACGATTATACAGATTATAAAGGTGGAGAAAAATCTTTAGATTCTTTTAAAGGTAAATTTGTTTATATAGATGTTTGGGCAACTTGGTGCGGACCTTGTATTCAACAAATCCCTTTTTTAAAGACCTTAGAAGAAGAATATTACGGAAAAAAAATAGCTTTTATTAGTATTTCTACAGATGAAGCGAGAAGAAGCGGTGGTTCTTGGGAAGCTGCAGAAAAAAAATGGAGAGCGTTTGTGAAAGAAAGACAATTATCTGGCACACAACTATGGTCTGGAAAAGACACTTCTTTTCAGCGAAACTATCAAATAAACAGTATTCCTAGATTTATACTAATAGACCCTGAAGGCAACATTGTAAACGCAAATGCACCAAGACCATCTGAGCCTAGATTAAAAGAACTGTTTACTTCTTTAGGAATTTAGTTGGTTTAGCTATTGGCTATTGCGTATTTAAACTAAACAAAAAAAGCGAAATTCAATTATGAATTTCGCTTTTTTTGTTTAAATATATATTTGTCTTTTTTCTCAAAAACACAAAAATTACTCTTTATAAACGCCCATATTGGCATATTTATCCATTCTTTTAGCAACTAAATCTTCCTCAGACAAGTCTTTCAACTCATTAAAAGCAAATACTATTTGATCTTGAACAGCTTTAAAAGCACCTTCTCTGTCTGAATGTGCTCCTCCAGCCGGTTCCTTAATAATACCGTCAATTAACTTCATTTTTTTCATGTCTGTACCAGTCAATTTTAGAGCTGCCGCAGCTTGCTCTTTATATTCCCAGCTTCTCCACAAAATAGAAGAACAAGATTCTGGAGAAATAACGGTGTACCATGTGTTTTCCATCATATAAACTCTATCTCCTACTCCAATTCCTAAGGCACCACCTGAAGCTCCTTCACCAATAACCACGGTTATAATTGGCGTTTTTAAGATCGTCATTTCAAAAATATTCCTTGCAATTGCCTCTCCTTGTCCACGCTCTTCAGCCTCTAAACCAGGGTAAGCACCTGGCGTATCTAATAAAGTAACCACAGGAATTCCGAATTTCTCTGCCATTTTCATTAAACGCAATGCTTTTCTATATCCTTCAGGATTTGCCATTCCGAAGTTTCTATACTGACGTGTTTTTGTGTTGTATCCTTTCTGCTGACCAATAAACATGTAAGATTGATCACCAATTTTACCCAAACCACCAATCATGGCTTTATCATCGCCAACATTTCTGTCTCCGTGAAGCTCCATAAAAGTATTTCCACAAATTGCTTTGATATAATCTAAAGTATAAGGTCTACTTGGGTGTCTCGATAATTGAACACGTTGCCAAGGTGTTAAGTTTTTGTAAATATCTTTTCTAGCATCTGCTAGTTTTTTTTGTATTTTCTTGCAAGTAGCAGTTACGTCTACTTCACTTTCTTCACCAATAATCTGACATTTTTGTAATTGATCTTGAAGCTCTTTTATAGGCATTTCAAATTCTAAATACTCCATCTTTTAGTGTTTTGGTTTTAGTTGTTTGTAAAGGCAAACATACTATAAAATTTACTTTTCAGAAAACTAAAATTTACTTTTTTCTCTTCCACTTTTGTTGCATCTTCTGTTTTAAAATATTCCTATTTTTTAAGATTCCGTTTAATAACACAACAAACAACACAATAAAAGCGCCCAAATAAAAGGTGCTACTCATTTGTTCTTCATCTCCGAAAATAAGTAATGCTAAAATAATGGCATAAATAGGTTCTAAGTTAATGGTGAGCATTACGGTATACGGAGATAAATATTTCATCACTTGTACAGATGCTATAAATGCATATGCAGTACAAACACTGCTTAGCACGAAGAGATACAGCCAATCTGATGTGGGAATTTTAAAGAAACTTACAGAAAAACCATTTGTAAACAAAAGGTACATCGTAATAAAAGCAACACCAAAAAATAACTGATAAAATGAGATGGTTTCTGCTGTATACTTCTTGATAAACACACCGTTTAAAACTGCAAATAAAGCGCCAAGAAAAGAGGCTATTAATGCATAAATTATTCCTAATTCATACTGACTTTCAAAATTAAAAATAATATACAAACCACCAATAACCAGTAGTCCTAAAAATATTTCTAAAGAATTAATTTTTCTTTTAAAAAAAACAGGTTCTATTAATGAAGTAAAAAAAGCTCCTGTACTCATGGTTACCAAAGCAACAGAAACATTAGAAACTTTTATCGCTTTAAAAAAGAAAACCCAATGCAATGCAATGACTACTCCTGTAAAGAAAAATTTTAGAAGTCCTTTTCTGTCTACTTTAAAAGGTTTTTTCTTCCATAGAAAATAAACAGCAATAAATACAACGGCCAATAACATTCTATACCAAACTAACGGAATTGCATCAATTGTTATTAAAGCACCTAAAATTGCTGTAAAACCCCATATAAAAACAATAAGATGGAGTAATAAATAGTTTTTTAAATTACTTTCTTGCATGGAAATAAAGATAAATTGCAATGATTCCAAAAAGAATATTGGGAATCCAAACATAAGACAGGGAGTTCACACCTGCAACAGAGCCCAAGACTTCACCTATTTTCATAAAGAAAACATACAAAAACATAATACCAACCCCAACCGCTAAATTTACGCCAGTACCTCCTCTTCTTTTCCTAAAAGCCAAAGCAACCGCAATAATTGTAAGAATGTAAGAGGCTATTGGTAAACTGGTTCTTTTATAAAGCTCTACTAAATAAGCATTTAAATTCTTTACCCCTCTTTTTTTTGATATATCAATAAATGCGACCAACTCATCAGAGGGCATTTCTTGTGCAAAAGCAGATTTATATATTAAATCTCTTGGTGTAAAGTTAAATACGGTATCTAATTTATTGCCAGAAAAAATACTGTCTCTGTCTTTATAAATCAAACGTTTTCTCCAACGACTTAGGGTAAAAGTAGAATCTTTATCGTTGTACCTTAGGTTGTCTGCAGAAAGTTTAGACTTTAACTCTAGACCCTTGTAAGTTTCTGAATTAAAATCATAACCTGCATTGTTTTCTGTATTAAAGTTTCTTATAAAAATATAAGTACTGTCTGTAAGTTGTAAACTAAAATCTGAAACATATTTTAATTCATTTACTTGTTTTGAGTTGTTAATGTATTTCTTTTCAAATGCTTTCCGAACCTTACTGCTATTTGGTACAACATAATGATTCATTGCCAAAGATAGCACGGTAATTAAAGTTGCACCAACAAAATAAGGATACAAAAAACGTGTAAATGAAACCTTCGCGTTTGTAATTGCTATAATTTCTGTATTGTTAGAAAGTT
>JBLHIE010000091.1:0-6511 GCA_047614925.1 Arenicella sp. | reverse complement strand
ACTATTGTTGTTATGAAGAAAGGTAAAATTGTAGAGCAAGGCAAACACGAAGAGTTGTTGGCTAAAAAAGGTGAATATTTTAAGTTGGTAACAATGCAGTCTTTAAGCTAAAATCAATCCTAAATCTTGACCTTTTTTTAACATAAAATCGTAACAGGCTTCATGTTCATTGGGTATTTGTCCTTCTAAAATAGCTTCTTTTATCGCTTCTTTTATTTGTCCTATTTCTCGGCACGGTTTTAAATTGAACGCTTTTATAATTTCTTCTCCAGAAACTGGTGGCTGAAAATTACGCACACGGTCTCTTTCTTCAACCTCCTTAATTTTAGAACGCACCTCTTCAAAATTTTGATGATAGCGTTTAAATTTCTTTGGATTCTTTGTGGTAATATCAGCTTCACAAAGCGTCATTAAAGAATTAATATCATCACCCGCGTCAAAAACCAAACGCCTTACAGCAGCATCGGTAACATCCGTTGCCAAAACAATTGGTCGAGAACTTAACAACACCATTTTCTGAACAAACTTCATTTTATTATTCATTGGCATTTTTAAACGTTTGAAGAGTTTAAAAACCATTTTAGAACCCACAAATTCGTGAGAATGGAAAGTCCAACCTACTTTTTTACTAAACTTTTTAGTCGGAGCTTTGCCAATATCATGTAATAAAGCAGCCCAACGCAGCCAGATATCTTCTGTATGCTCAGAAATATTATCTACTACTTCTAAGGTATGGTAAAAGTTGTCTTTGTGCTTTTGTTCTTCAACCTCTTCTACTCCCTTTAAATCTATTAATTCAGGTATAATTTGTTGCAATAATTTTGTTTCCTCTAACAATAAGAATCCAACAGATGGTTTTTTAGAAGACATGATTTTATTCAGTTCATCTACAATACGCTCTCTTGTGATAATTTCTAAGCGTTCTGCATTTTTAGAAATTGCAGCTAGTGAGTTTTCTTCAATGGTAAAATTTAATTGTGCTGCAAAACGGATGGCTCTCATCATTCTCAAAGGATCATCAGAATAGGTAATATCTGGATTTAAAGGCGTTCTAAGAATTCTATTTTCTAGATCATGAATTCCATTAAACGGATCTAAAAGCTCGCCAAAATTAGCCTCGTTTAGGCTTAATGCTAAGGCGTTTATGGTAAAATCACGTCTGTTTTGGTCATCTTGTAAAGTCCCTTCAGATACTTGTGGGTTTCTACTTTCTTCAGAATAAGATTCTTTTCTTGCACCAACAAACTCAATTTCAACATCCTTATAACGCAACATTGCCGTACCATAAGTTTTAAAAACTTGTACTTTTGGTTTGTTTGGCAATAAACTGGCTACTTTCTCTGCTAGGTCTATTCCGCTTCCTATAGCAACAATATCAATATCTTTTGCGGTGCCTCTTTTTAGAAAAAAGTCTCGCACATAACCGCCAATTACGTAGCTTTCTACTTGTAACTGTTGCGATGCTTGAGAAATAATTTTAAATATTTCCAATGAGATGGCTTCTGTATGCTTCATATTTCTTTAAAAGTGATTGCAAATTTATTATTTTCTAAGCTTTTAAACATCAAATTCTTAAAAGAAAATTGTAATAACATTTGTACTTTTGTTTTGCGCGCAAATTTAATGTGTTTTTATAAGTGAATAAAATATGATTATTGTGAGAGTGCTTGGTGGTTTGGGAAATCAAATGTTTCAATATGCATATGCAAAGGCACTAGAAATGAGTGGCTTTGATGTAAAATTAGATCTTTCTAGTTTTAAAAATTACAAATTACATGGCGGTTATCAGTTAGATAATTATCAGATTACTTTACAAAAGGCAAAATCAATTGCACTTTTATTTTCTAAAATAAACAGACTAAAAACGGTAAAGGAGAAAAACTTACTGTTTGATAGTAATTTATTGGCTTTAAAAGGAGGTGAATACGTGAAAGGATACTTTCAAACGGAGAAATACTTTTCAGAAATTAGAAATACGTTGCTCGAAGAGTTTGCACCTATTAAAGAAATTGCAAATTCTACTCAGAAATATAAAGAACAAATTACGACGGTAGAAAATAGTTGCTCGCTTCATATTAGAAGAGGAGATTATATTTTAAACTCAAAATCGAATTCCATTCATGGAACTTGTAGTTTAGGCTATTACAAAGAAGCCATAAAAATTATTGAAGAAAAGCATCAAAACATTACGTTTTTTATCTTTTCTGACGATATTGTTTGGACTAAAAAAAATCTAGTACTTCAAAACGCAGTCTATGTAACTCATAAATGCTTGCCACATGAAGACCTTCATTTAATGAGTCTGTGTGTACACAATATTACTGCAAATAGTAGTTTTTCTTGGTGGGGAGCTTGGCTAAATAAAAATAACAATAAAACTATTATTGCACCTAAACAGTGGTTTGTTACAAAAGAAAATGAAATTGCTTGTGAAAATTGGATAAAAATATGAAGTCTTTTAAAGTTTATTATATTAATCTAGATAAAAGTAAAGATCGTAGGCATTTTATGGAAAATCAATTCAAAGAATTGGAGATTCCTATTACTCGCATATCTGCTACCTATGGAAAAGAATTAAATAAAATTGAACTTAAAAAAGAAAAAGCAAAGCATCATATTTTAGCACACTATCCGCTACCAAATGATGGTGAAATTGGTATTTGCCTGACACATTTTAGGCTTTGGAAGTTTTTATCAGCACAACCAGAAGATTTTTCTATTATTTTAGAAGACGATGCTTTATTGAATCCGGATTTTTTTAAAGATATAAATGCTCTTTTAGAACAGGTTACCACCAAAGACTTTATTGACATTTCAGGTAAAAAAGGATTCTATTCTCTTGGAAAGACCGAACTCCTAAACAAGTTTTTAATACCACCTGTTTTAATGATTGGTCAAATTATCGGAAAGGATGCCCTCATAAAACTATGTGCTAATTTATCTGATTATTACGCACCTATAGATGTTATGAAACAAGACGTTTACAAACACAAGGTGCCTTTATATTCTGCAAATAAGCAGTATGTAAAAAGTATAGACAAAAAAATTGGAGGCAGTACCATTCAGCAAAATAATATGATTGTTTGGAAAAAAGTGCTTCGTGAAATTTTTCGACCTATTTGGCAAGTATTTAGTTTACTTACTTACAAACTATACAGATGCGTTAGGAATTATATATTTTACAAAAAGAAATAATTCTATTTAATTCCTTTATTTAAAAACCAAAGCTTAATATACCTCGTTAAAACACCATAAGCTTGCGTTTTTGCCACTAAAAGGCCTGTAAAGCCATCTAAAAAACCAAGGCGAAGAATATAATGAATAAAGAACCTTGCAGCTGGCTTTATTATTACGTGATAAATAGTTACTTTTTTACCTTGTCTGTGTAATTCTTCTGCTCTAATAGCTGCGTAATGATTCATCTTAGAAATATAATGATCATAATTTCTATAAGAAAAATGATCAATCTTATTCTTAAAAAAACCAATCCTCCCTTTCGTCGCTACTTTTTCATGAACAAGTCCAACATACTTGCAATGTTCTTTTAAGAACAATCGCATTACTTTATCTCTTTGAAAACCAGAATAGTTTACTTTTTTTCCACAAAAATAAAATGTTCTTCGAACATAAAAACCTACAAAATTTTTAGGATCTTTTACTGCTGCCAATATTTCTGCTTTCACCTCTTCAGTTATTCTTTCATCTGCATCTAGTACATAAATCCAATCGTGTGCAGCCTGCGTAATGGCAAAATTCTTTTGAGAAGAAAAATCATCAAACGTACGCTTGATGATTTTTACATTCATTTTTTCTGCTATTTCTATCGTTCTGTCTGAACTAAAAGAATCTATCACAATAATTTCATCTGCAAAACGAACAGATTTTATAGCATCAGCTATATGAATTTCTTCATTTAATGTAGGTATTATTGCTGATATTTTTGTCATAGATTTTATAATCTTAAACGGCTACGTCATACTCACGCAAAGCATCGTTTAAAGATGTTTTCTTATTCGTACTTTCTTTTCTTTTTCCAATAATTAATGCACAAGGTACATTGTATTCACCTGCTGCAAATTTCTTCGTATAACTTCCAGGAATTACCACAGAACGCGCAGGAACTCTCCCTTTCATTTCTACAGGGGCGTCACCTGTTACATCTATAATTTTAGTACTCATAGTTAAAACAACATTTGCACCTAACACCGCTTCTTTTTCGATTCTAACACCTTCTACAACAATACATCTAGAGCCAATAAAAGCGCCATCTTCTATAATTACGGGTGCTGCTTGTAAAGGTTCTAAAACTCCGCCAATACCAACACCACCGGAAAGATGCACATTTTTACCAATCTGTGCACAAGAACCAACTGTAGCCCAAGTATCTACCATTGTTCCTTCATCTACATAGGCACCTATATTCACATAACTTGGCATTAAAATAGTTCCTGGGGCAATATAAGCACCGTGTCTTGCAACTGCGTTTGGCACTACTCTAATTCCTCTTTCTGCAAAATTTCTTTTTAACGGAATTTTATCATGATATTCAAAAATACCCGCTTCTAACGTTTCCATTTTTTGAATTGGAAAATACAGCACTACTGCTTTTTTAATCCATTCATTCACTTGCCAACCATCTGCTGTTGGTTCTGCAACTCTTAAAGTTCCTTTATCTAATAAATCAACTACTTTTCTAATGGTATCAATTGTGTTTTGTTCTTTTAATAGGGCACGATTTTCCCAAGCTGACTCTATAATATTTCTAATTTCTTTCATTTTAGTTGTATGATTTTTGCAAAGATAAATCTATCTATAAAAACTGAAAGCGAATATACATTTTTTAAACATATTAGGTATCCTTGTTTAAATTCTAAAACCGCTATTTTCAACTTAAAAGACTCCCTTTCTTATTCCTCAATGATAATATTTACGTTATTGCTTCCTTATTCACAATTAACTGTTATTTTTGTAAAAAATCATACAATTTGGGAAGAGTTTTAGCAATAGATTTTGGAAAAAAAAGAACTGGAATAGCCGTTACCGATGAATTGCAAATAATTGCATCTGGATTGACAACGGTAAACACGGCAGATTTATTGTCTTTTCTAAAAGAATATACAACGAAAGAAAAAGTGGCCTTGTTTATAATGGGACAACCAAAACAGCTAGATAATTCTGATAGTGAAAGTGAGGCACTTATTCTTCCTTTCCTAAAAAAAATAAAAACATTATTTCCTCAAATTCCAATGAAAAGAATTGATGAGCGCTTTACGTCTAAAATGGCTTTTCAAACAATGATTGATAGCGGAATGAAGAAAAAACAACGAAGAAATAAAGCGATGGTAGATGAAATTAGCGCTACTATTATATTACAATCGTATTTATATAATCAGCACTAAACATTCCATTATTTTGAAAATTCGCAATTCAAAAATTCGTCATTCGTTATTGTAAATTGTATTTTTGCGAACGTTTTTAAATAAAAATAAATGATTTTACCAATTGTTGCCTACGGAGATCCTGTTTTAAGAAAAGTTGCTGTTGCTATAGATGCAACATTTCCTGATCTAGAAAAATTGATCACCAATATGAAAGAAACCATGTACAATGCTTCTGGTGTTGGCTTGGCTGCGCCTCAAATTGGCAAAGCAATTCGTTTGTTTTTAATTGACGCTTCCCCTTTTGCAGAAGATGACGACATCTCTGAAGAAGAAAGTGCTGTTTTAAAATCTTTTAATAGAGTTTTTATCAATCCTAAAATTTTAGAAGAAGAAGGTGAGGAATGGTTATTTAACGAAGGTTGTTTGAGTATTCCTGATGTTAGAGAAGATGTTTCTCGCCAACCCAAAATTACTATTGAGTACCAAGACGAAAGTTTTACAACGCATACAGAAACTTTAGACGGTTTGGCCGCTAGAGTTTTTCAACACGAATATGATCATATTGAAGGCATCTTGTTCACAGACAAGCTTTCAACTTTAAAGAAAAGAATTATTAAAAAGAAATTAGAAAATATTTCTAAAGGAAAAATTAGCTCAGATTACAGAATGCGTTTTCCGAATGCAAAAAAAGGCAAATAGTCTAAAAAGATACAAAATATAAAATATATGGAATTTAATAAAATTATATCCGTTACAGGTAAACCAGGCTTATTTAAAGTAATCTCTCAATCTAAAAGTGCCATAATTGTTGCTGGTTTAGCAGACGATAAAAGAGTTGCTGTTAGTGCAACTCAAAACGTCAGTTTATTAGAAAATATTGCGATTTACACCTATGAAGAAGACATTCCTTTATTGAAAGTTTTTAAAGCAATGTTTGAAAAAACAGCTGGTAAAGAAGCTATTTCTCATAAAGAAAGTGGTAAAAAACTAGAAGCCTTTTTTGCGGAAGTTTTACCAGAATATGATGCTGAAAGAGTGTACACCTCTAATATTAAAAAAGTAATTCAGTGGTTTAATTTGTTAGTAAACGCTGGAATGGATTTCTCTAAAATTGAAGCGACTACCGAAGA
>JBLHIE010000090.1:0-6618 GCA_047614925.1 Arenicella sp. | reverse complement strand
GCTTCCATCGTATACAAGGCACCATCTGCAGCATAATTACCTCTAACAGGTTTAAAGTTTGCTAAAAAACAACCTCTATCACTTGTAGTACCACCAGTTCCCCAAGGGTATGTTGCAAATGCTAAACCACCTCTTGCTGCATATTCCCACTCTGCTTCTGTTGGCAACCTAAAATCTGGCACTTGTACTGAATTTTTTCTTCCTTTTAAATAATCATTTTTCCTTTTTGTTCTCCAATGACAAAAAGCATTTGCTTGTTCCCAGCTAATACCTACTACTGGATAATCTCCATAAGATTGATGGTGAAAATAATCTTGGTGCATTGGATCGTTATACGAATAATTAAAATCTTTAACCCATGCAGTAGTATCTGGATAAATGTTTAAAACTTCTGTTTGAACAAAGTCTTTTCTATTTCCACCTTTTCTTGCAGCGTTGTCTCTATCGAACCAAGAATACCTGTATTTTAAAAATTTTGTATTGAATGATGAAATTCCGTCTACAGCTTCTTCTCTACTAATATGAAGAGAATCCATTACCTCTACATAATCTACGTCTGGGTACTCCTGCTGCTTCCAAATCAATTCTTCACTCCAATCTAAAGGCTGTATGGTATCTAAACTGTAATAGTTGTCATACATGTATCTTTGGTAAGGTGTCGCGTTTTCTAAGGTATCTTTAAACTTGTAGTTTTGAATACCTCCCGTTGGCGCTGCACCATTTACACCTGGAGTAGCGGTCATAGCTGCAAACTCTGCTTGATACCCTAATCTTGTTCTTACAATAGAATCTCTAACCCAATGCACAAATGACTTATATTCATTGTTGGTTACCTCTGTTATGTCCATATAATAAGGCCTCACGGTTACCGTTTTTGTAGGCGCACTCATTGTGCCAACGATATCTTGGTCTTGTTTGCCCATTGTAAAAGAACCTCCTGGTATTAAGGCCATGCCGTAAGGTTTCTCTGAAAACCATTTCTTTTTAACCTTTACGCCAACTAACTCTCCTCTATCATTAGAGCCACAACTATAAAATACTGTTATTAAAAGTGCAAATATTGCTGCTTTCTTCATATGCCTGTTTATATCTTTACTAAAAGTCCGTAAACCTATTATTATTTTTTTTAAAAAACAATATCTCAATTGCAATTTAACATATTGATTTAACTTTTTAAAAAATCACACCAACTTTCTCATTGCCTTATACCATTTGTCTGGTATCAATTGTTTCGTTGCATCTGTGTAATCTTTGTATGTACATGGTATTAACGCATGTCTTTTGTATTTATTATTTGATAAAATATTTATTTCTATCCACCATCTGCCAGACTTATTACTTTTGTAAAATAGCAAAGGCTCATCATCTTCTAACAAGACGGTAAATTTTTGATAATTCTCTTTACCCGAAAACGGATAATCTTTTACTCTAAAATTAACGCCTTCAACAAAATACCAAATCATTTGGGCAATTAAATGAGCTGTTTGGTGATTTGTATCGTGTTTAGAATTGTATTCATAAATACCAAAAGAGGAAACCTTATCACTAATGCCTGCATATCTTGAAATTGCACAAATTTCTTCCCCATAAAAACCATTTGGTGAAGCATTGTTATTTGCAGGAGCTTCACTTTGTCTTACAGCACCAATATCTATGGAAACAATATCTGCATTTCTAAACGCTGGTTCTATATTTTCTAATTCTTTTGCTTTTCCAAGTCTATACGTATCAAAAAATAAATTATCCAATAAGCTTATTTCTTCTTGTGAGTTAAAATAAGTTTGGTACCCAACATTGCAATAATTAAACAAGTTATTTGGTTCTTGCATAATTATTTTACTAAGATAAGATTGCGATGTTAACTCTTCTTCTAGATTCCCTAAATCGAATCTACTGTCTACTGCTGTTATATTTACAGATTGCTCTAAGTCATCATAAGCTCTATAATTAACATATGTGATGTCTTGTCCTCCTCCAATTATTATTGGAATAATATTCTTCTTTAGTAGTGACCCTATTATTTCTTTTACTGCAAAATAGGTGTCTGAGACTTGATTTCCTTTTTCAACGGTACCAATATCTGCGATATTTGTTTGCCAATTCCCAGGAAATAGTTGATATAGTTTTTTACGAATAATATGTGCGTCTTCTCCACAACCAAAATTATCTTGTGAGTTTCTATCTTCATTTACAGCAAAAATAGCAATTTGAACGTTTTCTAGATCGGGAAAACCGTCTTGTGCTGTATAAATTTGAATATTTTGCCCTAAACATGAAGTAGACTGCTTCTCTAAATGAGCTGTAACAGAGTCTTCAATAGGGATTAAAAAATCTTGGTTCATTATTATTTATTATCAATAAAGGATGCAAGATACTAACTAATTATTTCTTTTTTACCGTTTTTTTTGCAGCTTTTTTCTTTTTTGTTACCGTTTTCTTTTTTACAGCTTTTTTCTTTGGCATTTTTGCTTCAATCATCTTGACAGCTTCTTCTTTAGAAAGGTTTTCTATGTCTGTAGTTTTAGGTAATTCGATCTTTATTTTACCTTTTAAAACATTAAAACGCCCCCAACGAGCCTTTTCTACACGAATACCTACATCTTCCCAGTTGTGCAATACCTTCTCTATTTCTTTCTGTTTTTTGATTTCTATCAACTCAATAATATCATCTTCTGAAAGATTGTCAAAATCGTACTTTTTATTTACGTTGATAAAGATAGAATTCCATTTTATAAAAGGCCCAAAACGGCCAACACCTTTTTGTACAGGCAATTCTTCATAATGGTAAATTGGTGCATCTGCTTTTTGTTTTGCAACAATCAACTCTTCCGCTCTTAGTAAATCTACCTCCATTGGGTTTTCTCCTTTGTCTAAAGAAACAAACATAGTTCCGAAACGAATATACGGCCCAAAACGGCCATTAGAAACAATTACCTCTTCATCTTCATAAGTTCCCAATGTTTTTGGAAGCAAGAACAACTCCAATGCTTCCTCCATGGTTATGGTGCCTAAATTCTGCTCTTTATTTAAGCTGGCAAATACTTTTTCTTCATCTTCTGGCGCACCAATTTGTGCAATCGGTCCGAATTTACCTAAACGCACCAAAACTGTTTTTCCAGATTCTGGATGCTTCCCTAAGATACGTTCTCCACTTTCTCTTTCTGCATTTTCTTTAACATCTTCTACTGTTTCGTGAAAAGAGGTGTAAAAACCTTTGATCATTTCTGTCCAATTTGCAGACCCTTCAGAAATATCATCAAAAGAATTTTCTACGCGTGCTGTAAATCCGAAATCTAAAATATTTGAAAAATTTGCAACCAAAAAATCGTTTACAATATTACCGATATCTGTGGGTACCAACTTGTTCTTATCTGAACCTGTTTTTTCCGATAAAAGTTCTCCTTTTACAGTTCCGTTGTTTAAAATTAATTGTTGATATTCTCTTTCTAGCCCCTCATTCTGCCCTTTTTCTACGTACCCTCTTCTTTGTACGGTAGAAATTGTTGGTGCATATGTAGAAGGTCTTCCAATACCTAATTCTTCTAATTGTTTTACCAAAGATGCTTCTGTAAAACGGTATGGCGGACTCGTAAATCGCTGTGTTGCGTTGATAAAAGTATAATCTAGTTTGTCTTGCGCTTTTAGGTTTGGCAACATGCCTGCTTGCTCTTCACCCTCATCGTCATCATTTCCTTCTAAATACACTTTTAAAAAACCTTCAAACTTTATCATCTCA
The DNA here is from genome assembly GCA_047614925.1 of Arenicella sp. GTDB lineage: Bacteria > Bacteroidota > Bacteroidia > Flavobacteriales > Flavobacteriaceae > Polaribacter. The sequence continues at coordinate 2,882 of JBLHIE010000090.1, read as the reverse complement.
CCATTTGCAGTAAAGATTTTAGAGTTTTCAGAGTTTTCAATTTTCACGTTTGTACGTTCCAATTGTGCATCGCTCATTTGAGAAGCTAAAGTTCTTTTCCAAATTAAATCGTACAACCTTGTTTGGTCATATTCTGTATCTATAGAATGCATTTTCATGCTGGTGGGTCTAATTGCCTCATGCGCTTCTTGCGCCCCTTTTGCCTTTGTTTTAAAAACGCGTTGCTTGCTGTATTCTGCGCCGTAATAATTGGTAATTTCTTCTTCAGCAGCATTTCTTGCATCTACAGACAAATTCAAACTATCTGTTCTCATATAGGTTATCAAACCTGCTTCGTATAAACGCTGTGCAACTTGCATGGTTTTACCTACCGGGAAACCTAATTTTCTAGAGGCTTCTTGCTGTAATGTTGATGTTGTAAACGGAGCTGCTGGAGATTTTTTTGCTGGTTTTTTAGTTAAATCTGCAATTGAAAAATCTGCTTTTGCACAAGAGTTTAAAAAACTTTCTGCTGCTTTTTTAGAATCGAAATTTTTAGGAATCGTTGCTTTAAACGTTTTGCCTTCCTCATTAGAAAACTGTGCAACTACTTTATAATGGGTTTCTGCATTGAACTCTAAGATACTGCGTTCTCTTTCTACAATTAAACGTACCGCAACAGATTGTACCCTACCTGCAGACAAACCTCCTTTTACTTTTCGCCATAAAACAGGCGATAATTCATATCCAACAAGCCTGTCTAAAACTCTACGTGCCTGTTGTGCGTTTACCATATTATAGTCAATATCTCTCGGATTTTCAACTGCTTTTAAAATGGCGTTTTTTGTAATTTCATGAAAAACAATACGTTTTGTTTTGGCGTCTTTAAGTTCTAATTGCTCTTTTAAATGCCACGCAATTGCTTCACCTTCTCGATCCTCGTCACTCGCCAACCAAACCATATCAGCCTTCTTTGCAAGCGTTCTTAATTTCTTAACAATTGTTTTTTTATCGTCTGAAACAATATAGGTAGGACTAAAATCTCCGTCTACATCTATTCCCAATTCTTTAGAAGGTAAGTCTGCAATATGGCCATAACTAGACTCTACTTGAAAATCTTTTCCAAGAAACTTTTCTATGGTTTTTGCTTTTGCTGGTGACTCTACAATTACTAAGTTCTTTGCCATGTATCTTTCTATTTTCTTAATTAGCGCTGCCTAAACTTTGAGGTAGACGGCGTGTTTTCGGACTGTAAAAGTATGTAGTTTTTTTTTATTATTATTTTTTTCTAGCTTTTTTACTTAAAAATTAATGGAAAAAATATTCTGCACCCAATTTTTGTTTCATTTATAGGTGTGCAATTACACCTATAAAAAGAAAATTAAAGCACTGTTTTTGTCTAAAATAAATAGTTTTATCCTAAAAAAATAAGCCCTATTTATTCCTATCATTTTTTAGTATTCAAAAACAACTTGTTTTCTGCCAATTTGTCACTCGTTTTCATTTTTGGTTGTATATTTGCATTTTATCTTTTTAAATATGAAAACAACCGAGAAAGTTATAGACAAGAAAATACAAGGAAAGGCACTTGTCACAGAAAATAGAGCAGGAAACACCAAAAAATTATTCATAGAAAGCTACGGCTGTCAAATGAATATGAATGATAGTGAGATTGTTGCTTCAATTTTAGACAAAGAAGGCTACAATACTACCCAAATTTTAGAGGAAGCAGATTTAGTTTTAGTAAATACTTGCTCTATTAGAGAAAAAGCAGAAACTTCTGTAAGAAGGCGTTTACAGAAATACAATGCTGTAAAAAAGATAAATCCAAAAATGAAAGTTGGCGTTTTAGGCTGTATGGCAGAGCGTTTAAAAGAAAAATTTTTAGAGGAAGAAAAAATTGTTGATTTGGTTGTAGGCCCAGATGCTTACAAAGATTTACCCAACTTATTAAGCGAAGTTAGCGAAGGTAGAAATGCGGTAAATGTAATTCTTTCTAAAGACGAAACTTATGGAGATATTTCGCCCGTGCGTTTAAACACTAACGGCGTTACTGCATTTGTATCTATTACGAGAGGTTGTGATAATATGTGCACTTTCTGTGTAGTTCCTTTTACAAGAGGCCGAGAGAGAAGTAGAGATCCTAAAAGTATTTTAGAAGAAGTAGGATCTATGGTAGACCAAAACTTTAAAGAAATTACACTGCTAGGACAAAATGTAGATAGTTTTTTATGGTTTGGTGGTGGTTTAAAGAAAGATTTCAAAAAAGCTACTGAAATGGCACAAGCAACGGCAGTAGGCTTTGCAGAGTTGCTAGACATGTGTGCTACAAAATTTCCAAAAACACGTTTTCGTTTTTCAACTTCGAATCCGCAAGACATGAGTTTAGATGTAATTCACGTCATGGCTAAACATAAAAATATTTGTAAATATTTGCACTTACCGGTACAAAGTGGAAGCAATGCGATGTTAAAAGCCATGAACAGACAACACACGCGTGAAGAATACATGACTTTGGTAGATAATATTTTTAAAATTATTCCAGAAATGTCTTTATCACAAGATATGATTGTTGGTTTTTGTGGAGAAACAGAAGAAGACCACAAAGATACGTTGGCTTTGATGCAATATGTAAAATACGACTTTGGTTTTATGTTTACTTATTCTGAAAGACCAGGAACGTTGGCTGGAAATAAAATGGACGATGATGTGCCACAAGCTGTTAAAAAACGAAGATTGCAAGAAATTATAGACCTACAGCAAGAACACGCTTTACTAAGAACGCAACAGCATTTAGGAAAAACAGAAGAATTTTTAATTGAAGGTACTTCTAAGAAAAATCCGAATGAATGGAAAGGAAGAAACACACAAAACACCGTAGCTGTTTTTCCAAAAGACACCTA
>JBLHIE010000089.1:0-6626 GCA_047614925.1 Arenicella sp. | reverse complement strand
TGAATGCGATCAAAAGGGATGGAAGTGTGTGTCTTTTTGAGAATTCCTTTCTGCAGAATAAAGTGTTTGTTCTCTATTTTAAATTGAAAATTTTTGAAAATTAAAAAAGCTCTAATTAAGAGAAATACTAACAAAGTAAACACTCCTATATAAATATAAAGCAATGTACTTTCTGGAATCTTAGAGAATTTTTGAATAAAAAGAAAGAGTAGAAACCAAAAAGCCTTGAAAGCTTTGTAAAGTATATTTAAATAAATTACAAGAATTCCTTTTTTAGATTGTCTTCTAAAGTTGCTAAAACGGTCTGTATTATCCATCTATTTTATTGCTGATGAATTCTTTTATTTGCTGCGCTTCTTCTTTTAAAAGGCCACTAATCTTTAAATCGTCGCTACTATCACCTGCCGTAAATACACTTAAAGAAACCAAATTAAAAAACCTAGAAACAGGTCCTTCATCTATTTCTATATGTTGTATTCTATTGAAAGGCACCGTTGTTAAGCTTCTAAAAAACACTCCTTTTTTGTAGGAAATATCTTTTTCTCTTACAACATATTTCATCTTTTTAAAACCGATACCTTTTATTGCAACCACAGCAATGAAAACTATAAACACAATTAAATAAAGCCAAATCGTGTTTTCTAAAATCTTAAAAACACCACTATAATCAATGATAAGCAATGCCACAAATAGTATTAGAAAAACAAGGAAAACATGTATTAAAATTACTTTTAAATACTTGTTACTAATCGATTTAAAATCGATTTTAATAATGTCAGGAAAAGAAGTAACTACAATGTTTTGAAAAGAATCTGTCATGCAATTTAATATTGTAACGCTTCTTTAATGGGTATGGGTACATCATTTAATAATGCCTGTACAAATGCATCTTTATAGACGCTAATTAATTGAGCCCTAGAATTTCTTGCTTCTTTGTAGGTGTCAAAAGCACCTAACCTATATTTCACTAAAGAGTTTTCTTGAAAAACAGCTAGATTTTCTATACTCGTTAAAGCGTTATTTGCCTTTTTTAAGGCCGCTATTTGAATCGTAAAAACTAGTTTATCCTTTACGACCTCTACAGCAGGAATTGTAATCTCCTTTACTTTGATTTCTTGTGGAATAACCTCTTCCTTTTTATCCGTCTTTGAGCATGATAAAAAAGTAACACAAAACAATAGTAAAAAAATATTTTTCATATTATAAATTATTAGCTTCTGCAATTAATTCTGCAATATCTTTTACCACAACCTCTGCTTCTTTTTCTTTGAATTTGATACCATCTGTCATCATTGTATTACAGTATGGACAACCGGTTGCAATAATATCTGGCTTGGTCTCTAGCGCGTCTTCTGTTCTTAAAATATTTATTTCTTTGTCGCCTGCTTCTGCATCTTTAAACATTTGTGCACCACCTGCACCACAGCACAAAGCAGTCTTTTTATTGCGTTTCATTTCTGTTAAATTAACGCCTAATCTTCTAATTAAATCTCTTGGAGATTCATAAACATCATTTCCTCTTCCTAAATAACAAGGGTCGTGAAAGGTAACTCTTTTTCCTTGAAGTGTAGATTCATCGATTTTTAAGCGTCCTTCAGCAATTAAATTTTGTATAAATTGTGTGTGATGAAAAACCTCGTATATACCCCCTAAACTTGGATATTCATTTTTTAAAGTATTGAATGAATGCGGATCACAAGTAACTATTTTCTTCACTTCGTAACCATTTAAAACTTCAATATTCATCATCGCTTGCATTTGAAACAAGAACTCATTCCCTGCTCTCTTTGCTGCATCTCCTGTAGAAGATTCTTCCGTTCCTAAAACGGCAAAATCAACGTTTGCCTGATGTAGTATTTTTACAAATGCCCTTGATATTTTTTTTGCTCTATCGTCATAACTTCCCGCAGCACCTACCCAAAACAATACTTCTGGTTTTTTTCCTTGGGCCATCATCTCTGCCATTGTTGGTACTATCATATTTTTTATATTTAATCGTTAACCGTTTATTTGTGTAATTGTGCTTGATACTAAAGAGATTTAGAAATATTCTTTTACCTAAACCTTTAAACTGTAGCTGTAAAACGCGACTGAAAACTACTCTTCGTTCGCCCAGTTTAAACGGTCTTGCTGATTGTATTGCCAAGGCGCACCGTTATTCTCAATATTACTCATCATTGCGTTTAATTCTTGTGGCGCAGCGCTCTCTTCCATCACCAAATACCTTCTCATATCCATAATAATAGAAAGCGGGTCTATGTTCACCGGACACTCTTCTACGCAGGCATTACAACTTGTACACGCCCAAAGTTCTTCTGGCGAAATATAATCGTTTAACAATTGTTTGCCGTCCTCTTTAAAAATCCCTCCGTTTGCGTCTATATTTCTACCAACCTCTTCTAAACGGTCTCTTGTATCCATCATAATTTTACGAGGAGACAATTTTTTACCCGTTAAATTTGCAGGACAAGCAGAAGTACATCTACCACATTCTGTACATGTATATGCGTTTAATAGCTGCATTTTATTCAAATCTAAAACATCTGATGCACCAAATTTCTCTGGCACTTCTTCTGCTGCTCCTTCTGCTGGCATTGCGTATGGATCTGCATCAGGATCCATCATTAATTTCACCTCTTTGGTAACTGATTCTAAATTATTAAATTGTCCTTTTGTATTTAAGTTCGCAAAAAATGTGTTAGGAAAGGCTAATAAAATATGTAAATGCTTTGAGTAAAATAAGTAGTTTAAGAAAATTAAAATTCCTAAAATATGAATCCACCATGCCGTTCTCTCAATTGTATGCACTGCTTCTAACGAAAACCCGTCAAATAAAGGTGCAATAAATTGACTTATTGGATTCCCGATGCCAGCTTCTTGAAATGGAGCATCTGTTGCATTCATTATCAAAAAAAGTGTCATTAAAACCATTTCAAAATACAAAATAATATTTCCATCCGTTTTTGGCCATCCCTTCATTTCAGAATTTAAGAAGCGCTTAATGTTTGCAATATTTCTACGCGTCCAAAAAAGAATAACAGCTGTAAATACGAGTGCTGCTAAAATTTCAAAAGTTCCTATTAAAAAGGCATAAAAGCCTGCTCCTATATAACCTTGAAAAATTCTATGCGTTCCAAAAATTCCATCAATAATAATCTCTAAAACCTCTATGTTTATAATCACAAAACCAACATATACAATAATATGCAGAAAACCAGAGAACGGCCTTCTCACCATTTTAGATTGTCCGAGAGCAATCTTTATCATGTTTTTCCAACGTTCTGGTTTGTTATCTGTTCTGTCTATCGATTTTCCTAGATTTATGTTTCTAAAAAGTTTGCGAATATTCATTGCAAAAAAACTGAAACCAGCGATTAATGCGATTACAAAAAGGACATTTGGTAGGTATTGCATGTAAATAGTGCTAATGGTTATACTTTAATATTTGAGTTCCTCTTCATAAGGTTCTGGACTTTTACCAAAGATAGAGAAATGAATATATCTTTTTGGATGCAGCTTAATATCTCTCAATAATTGTTCTAATTCTCTAGTTGCTGCCTCTAGATTGTCATACATTCTTTTGTCATTAATCAATTGTCCAATAGTTCCTTCACCAGAATTTATTTTTTTCGACATTTCGTTAAAATTACTAACAGCCTCTTCTGCTTTATTTATAATTTTACCAAAGTCTATCGCATTTATACTGTCTGAAACTTTACTAAAATTCTCTGTAATATTTTTTGTGTTTTCTAACGTACGTTTTAAGTTTTGTTGATTGTCTACGACCATGGCATTTACTGAGAGAATTGTTTTTCTAATAGCTGCTATGGTGGCTCCTAAATCAGAAACAGATCCATTAATCTCATCAATAGTCTTTTCGTTTAAAACTTTATTTACGCCACTAAACAAAGTGTCTGCCCTAACAATTACGCTTTCTATTTTTTGCTGAAGCGGATTTAGGCGCTCTCCAATAGAGGTAAATAAACTTTCTTCTATCTCTCCCTGAAGAAAGTCTCCAGAAACTGCGATATCACCCTCATAATTAGGAATAATAGCCAAGTTAGAACCACTTAAAGGATTTGGAGAATAAATTTTAACAACACTTTTTTTAGAAAACTCAAAGTCATTGTCTACAATAAAAGTTACAATTAAATGCCCTCTTTGCCCTTCACTGACATCAAACTCTATATTTTCTACCTTACCGACTTTTAAACCGTTAATGGTAACAGCACTAGAATTCGTTAAACCACCAATTTTAGCATATTCTACTTTAAATGTTCGCGAACCCGGATCTAATAAATTTTGTCCTTTTAGAAAGTTAAAGCCCCAAATAGAAATACCAATAATAATTACTGCAATAATTCCTATTTTTAATTCTTTAGACATATCTATAATTTTTGTAACAAAATTACTAATAATTTTTGGTAGAGACTGTTAATTTTACTGCATTTTTAAAGCTTCTGTTAAAGCTATTTTTTTACCATTTTTAAAAGCAATAATAAAAGCTTGTTTAAACCCTTTAGATTTTGCCTCTGCCAATGCTTCTTCCGCCGCGTCATACGCAGCCGTATTTCCAAAATAATATTTATAATAACTACCTATCCACATTCTCTCAACATTCCTTAAACCTTTAAAGTTGTATGACTTTGTATCGATTTTATTTTTACCTGCTGCAATTTGTATTTTAAACGTTATTTTATTTGGTGGCAAAGCATTGGTATCCTCTGCGGTAACTGTATTTAATTTTAAATTTTTAATGTAACTAAAGATGGCTTCTGCTATCTCATTTGCCATTTTAGTTTGACCGTTTTTAGAATTCAAAAACCTACCTTCATTTTTATTTGTTAAAAAACCTAGCTCAACTAAAACACTTGGCATTATCGTCTCTCTTAAAACCTGAAAATTATCTTGTTTTACCTTTCTATTATTTCTTTTTAGCTTAAATGTAAAATTATTCTGAATTAAACTGGCAATGGCTAAACTTTTATCTAAATTTTCTTCCTGAAGTAAAGACAAACCGATTACAGACTCTGCAGAATTAGGGTCAAAACCTTTATATTTCTCTCTAAAGTTATCTTCTAAAAGAATGACAGCGTTTTCCCTTTTGGCTATTTCTAAATTCTGCTTATTTCCTCTTAACCCCAAAACAAAAGTTCCTGCACCAAATGCATTTGACGTATGAGAATCACAATGAACAGAAATAAATAAATCTGCTTTTGCATGATTTGCAATGTCTCCTCTTTTCCATAAATCTATAAAAACATCTTTCTCTCTAGTATACAATACTTTAATGTTTTGCTCTTGTTTTAGCTTCTCTCCTACCTTTAAAACTACTTTTAAAGCGATGTTACTCTCCTTAAATCCATTACCTAAATTACCAGGGTCTTTACCACCATGACCCGCATCTAAGACAACTACATACTCTTTTTGGGCGCAAACGGAAACCGTGTTCCCCAAACATATAAAGAACAGTACAAAGAGTATTTTGCTTTTGATAATATTTTTATGTTTTTGTTGGGATTGCATCGATAAAATTTAACTAATTTTGATTTATTAAATTTGGAGACTCAAAATAATGAGCCATCCATTTATTCATTTACAAAAATAGTATTTAAAGCGTTGCAAACAAACCTATCATATATACTTTTATTTTGCTGCTTCTTTTTTACAAAGCTAGGTTTTTCTCAAGATATAAAACCAACCAAAGGAATTACAATTCCTTCGATGGATAAAAACTCCGTTCCCGCAAAGAAAATTAAAGAGATTACTTCTTTAAAAAAAGAGACTGCGCTGCTGAAAGAAAAGGATTCTATTGCTGTAGACTCTATAAAGCCAAAAGAAACTTTAGAAGATCTTATTACCCATATAGCTACCGATTACACCATACAAAATGCCAAAGATAAAACCGTTACGCTTTATAACGAAGCGAACATTACGTATACAGATATTGATTTAAAAGCAGGTATTATTGTGGTAGATTATACTAAGAACACTCTTTTTGCAAAAGGAATTAAAGACAGTTTAGGTTATACGCAACGCCCCATTTTCAAACAAGGGAGTGAAGAGTCTGAGCAAGATTCTATGATCTACAATTTCAAAACTAAGAAAGCCTTAATTTATGGTTTAAAAACCAAACAAGGTGAGATGTTTACATTTGGAAAAAAAACAAAAAGGGTAAATGATTCTACCATTTATGTAAGAGACATTAAATTTACCACTTCAGAAAAATTAGATTATTATATAGGGACCAGCAAAGCCAAAATTATTCCAGGAAAAAAAATAATTGTAGGAGGTAGTCAATTATACCTTGCAGATGTGCCAACACCTATTTATTTACCTTTTGCCTATTTTCCGATTACCACAACAAGTGTTTCTGGTTTTTTAATTCCTGCATTTGATACCGGAAGTAGCGATAGAGGTATTGGTTTTCAAAACGGGGGTTATTATTTTGCTATTAATGATTATGTAGATTTAGCCGTTACTGGAGACGCCTATTCTAATGGAAGTTGGGGATTTAGGGCAAATTCAAATTACAATAAAAGATATCGCTTTAATGGAAATTTTAATTTCAACTTCGAAAACAATATATCTGGAATTCGTGGTTTTGATAATTTTCTTAAAAGCAA
>JBLHIE010000088.1:0-6656 GCA_047614925.1 Arenicella sp. | reverse complement strand
AAAGCGTTCTTAGTAAGGTCGATTTCCCAATACCATTTTTACCCAAAACACTAATGAGTTTTCCTTTTTCTATGGACAGGTTAATATCAGAGAAAACAATTTTGTCTTGCTTTTTCTGTGGATAACCGATCGTTAGATTTTTAGTTTTTAGGATACTATTTTTAGAGATTTCTGTCATTTAAATAAATAGTTTCTTCTTCCGAATAAGCAACCAAATAACAATTGGCGCTCCAAACAAAGAGGTTATTGCGTTGATTGGTAAGGTAAATTCACTCGTTGGTAATTGTGCAATTGCATCGCAAATAAGCATGATAATTGCTCCTAAAATAACCACTGCAGGAAGCAGTGTTTTATGATTAGAGGTCGAAAAGACCATTCTAGCAATGTGTGGTACTGCTAAGCCAATAAAGGCAATGGGTCCTGCAAACGCGGTAATAACGCCTGTGAGCACACTTGTAATTAATAAAATAATATTTCTGTTCTTCTTTATATTGATGCCCAAGCTTTTTGCATAATTCTCTCCTAAAAGGAAACTATTTAACGGTTTTATAACGGCTATTGTTGCGAGCATACCAATGCTGTAAATAACGATAAAAGTCACGAGTTCATTCCAAGAAAGATTGCCGAGGCTACCAAAGCTCCAGAATAAAAATTGCTGAATTTGTGCAGCTTCACTAAAATAGGCTAAAACACTAATAACGGCAGACGTTAAGCTGCCAAACATTAACCCAATAATTAAAATAGACATGGTATTTCGAACCCTGTTTGCAGCTATAATTACGGCAGATAAAACTAAAAAAGCCCCTAAACTAGCGGCAATTGGAAAAGACCAATTAGAAGTTGAGTTTGCTAAGAAAAAGCCACCAAATAGAGAAGACCCTAGAATTAACAGTGCAACTCCTAAACTAGCACCAGAAGAAATACCTAACACAAACGGTCCTGCTAACGGATTTCTAAACAAGGTTTGCATCAATAAACCGGCAACAGACAAACCAGAACCAACTAATAGTGCCGTAATTGCTTTTGGTAATCTGAAATTTAAAATGATCGTTTGCCAGCTTTCTTTCGCGCTAGTGTCTCCTAGCAACGTATTTAAAATGTCTTTAAAAGGAATGGAAACAGAACCCAAACTAATGTTCAACGCAAACAGTGCTATCAGTAAAACTGATAAAAAGATAAACTGTTTTTTATATGATTTATGTTTCATTTTTTTATTGATGAAAGATGCTTTTGCCTTTTATTTAGTCCAATAATCTAAAACCAATACATCTTCTAAATGATCTCCTAAAAGGCTTACAAATGCTTTGTGCGCTGGGTGAGGTAAATATGCGGCTCTGCCTTCTTCCGAGTCAAAAGTAACAAAAAAGCAATGGGTAAGGCCTTTATTTAATCCTTCTGGACTATTATTCAATCCCCATTCAAAGTCTTTAATGGTTTCAATTTTAGAGGGCAACGCTATAAATTCATTTTCTATGTTTTTAATAGTTTCTGGTGTCGCTTCCTTTTTAAACTTAAATAATACTATGTGGCGCAATTGTTTTTTCATACGATTAGGTGTTTCACTTTTTTTAGCACAATTACTGAAACACATTAGGGCAATTAAAAGCAGTGTACTATTTTTCATTCGCTTATTTTTAAGTTTAATAAAAAATCAATTAATTGCTGCATTGCAATTCCCCTGTGAGAAATTTTGTTTTTATCTTCAGAATTCATGTTTGCAAAAGATTCAGAAAATCCGGCAGGTTTAAAAAGAGGGTCATAGCCAAAACCTTCTATGCCTTGTTTTTCTTTTAAGATTTCACCTTTGCAAGCGCCTTCAAATAAATATTGTTCGCCGTTTAAATTTAAGCAAACAGCTGTTCTAAACTGTGCTTTTCTGTTTTCTTTTCCTTTTAATTCCGTTAATAATTTTTGCATATTATTTTCAGAATTTACAGGTTCTCCTGCATAGCGCGCAGAATACACCCCTGGTTTTCCGTCTAAACTTTCCACTTCTAAACCGGTATCATCTGCAAAACAATTGTAACCAAATTTCTGAGTAATATAATCTGCCTTTAATTTTGCATTTCCTTCTAAAGTGGTTTCAGTTTCATCAACTTCATCAAAACAATTGATTTCTTTTAAACTGACTATTTCGATAGTATTTGAAAGCATTTCTTGTACTTCTTTTAATTTATTAAGGTTGTTGGTAGCGAATACTAATTTCATTAAAAAAGAATTGATTTGCAACAAATGTAATCAATTTAAAGTTTTATTTTTAGGATTTAAACTCCAAAAAAAACTAAAAAAAGAAGGTAGGTTACAAAAATTATAAAACGCTAAAAGTCTCGTTTTCATAGGTTTTTAGTGGAAAATGTAAGAGTCAACTATTAAAAGTGATAACGATACTGTTCATGGCAACTTTTGTTATTAGTAATTGTGTTGATATTTTTACGCTGCATGTTGTGGATGAAACATTTGCTGTTAGGGTTCTTGTAGAATCTATTGTATTTGGTGCATTACAGTTGGTTTTTGGTATTGGAATTTTGCAACTTCAGCGCAAACTAGGACCGTTAGCTCAAGTAAGTGGCATCTTAGGAGTTATAGTAGGTGTTTCTTTCGGTACTGTTATTTTTGCTTATTTGGAGCTGTTTTTGTTAATACCTGCAGTTATTATAGAAGTACTTTTACGCTATAAATTATCAAAAAGGGAATCGATTACTCATGATGATACGGCTCATTCTTTAATATTGTAAAACCTCTATACAGTTGTTCTACAACAAAAAGACGAATCATTTGATGTGAAAAGGTCATTTTAGATAAAGATATTTTTCCAATAGATTTTTTGTAAAGGGCATTAGAAAATCCATAAGGACCGCCAATAACCAACACCAATTGTTTGATACCAGCACTCATTTTTTTCTGAAGGTATTGCGAAAATTCAATAGAGGTGAAGTGTTTGCCTTTGTCATCCAACAAAACTAATTCGTCTGTGTTTTGTAGTTTCGATAAAATAAGTTCGCCTTCTTTTTCCTTCTGTTGTACTTCACTTAAATTCTTTACATTCTTAATGTCTGGTATTATTTCTAATTCAAACTTTATGTAATGCTTCAATCTATTTTGATATTCTTCAATTAACTGAAGTAAGTTTTTATTATCGGTTTTACCGATGGCGAGTAATTTAATTTTCATTTTTATGTCTGTTCAAGCGCAGTCGAGAATTAATTGTTTTCTCGATGATATTCACATTCTTAAATACAAATTTATTCGTTTTTAGGCATAAAATGCCTCGAATTGACAAAAAGTTGAAAATCATTGCTATTTTTACATCAGAATAAAAAATATGATATCAAAAGAGCAATTTGAAAAAGAATTAGAACTCATTATAAAAAATGCAGTTCGTGAAGATATTGGAGACGGAGATCACACGTCACTTTCTTGCATTCCTGTAGCTGCCCAAGGAAAGGCAAAATTGTTGGTCAAAGATGAAGGAATTATTGCAGGTGTTGCTTTTGCGAAACAAGTTTTTGAGTATGTAGATACAGGCTTAAAAGTAGAAACCTTTATAAAGGATGGTGAAAATGTAAAATTTGGAGATGTTGTTTTTCATGTTTCAGGGAAATCGCAATCTATTTTAATGGCAGAGCGTTTGGTTTTAAATGCCATGCAGAGAATGTCTGCAATAGCTACAAAAACAGCCTTTTTTGCAGATTTATTAAAAGGTACTAAAACCAAAGTTTTAGATACTAGAAAAACTACTCCAGGCATTAGAGCCTTAGAAAAGTGGGCAGTAAAAATAGGTGGTGGAGAAAATCACCGTTTTGCGTTGTATGATATGGTGATGATTAAAGACAATCATATTGATTTTGCAGGCGGAATAACAGCAGCAATTACAAAAACAAAGAAATATCTAGCTAAAAAAGATCTTGATATTAAGATCATTGTTGAGGCTAGAAGTTTAGATGAAATTAAAGAAATTCTGTTGAATGCTGGTGTTCACAGAATTTTAATAGACAATTTTAATTATGAAGACACAAGAAAAGCAGTCGCTTTAATAGGTGATACCTGTTTTACAGAATCTTCTGGCGGTATTAACGAAGATACTATTAGAAAATATGCAGATTGCGGTGTAGATTTTATTTCATCGGGTGCATTAACACATTCGGTTTATAATTTAGATTTGAGTTTAAAGGCTTTTTAATGTTTAAGGTTTCAAGTGCGTTTGTAATTTCTAAATATATAGGAATCTCGCTATTCAAAAATAAAATGCTGTCTTCATAAAAAATGACAAAAATGATAGATAATTACTTCGACACCGAAGAATATTCGAAAATCGATTATACAAAAACGAAGATAAAGAAAGGGGAATATGACAATTGTACATTTATAAATTGCAATTTTGAGAACATACATGCGTCTAATATTCAGTTTGTAGCGTGTGAGTTTATAGATTGTAATTTTAGCAATACTATTGTAAAAGACAGTTCATTTAAGGAAGTAGATTTTATCAATTGTAAAATGATTGGCATAAAATTTAATGAGGTAAATCCGTTTTTATTACAATTTTCATTCAAAAAATGTCAGTTAAATTTCTCTTCATTTTATCAATTAAAAATACAGAATACAAAATTTAGAGGTTGTAATTTAGAGGAAGTAGATTTTACTAAAACCACAGCAACGGCTTGTGTCTTTGACGATTCAAACTTAAAAGGAGCAATTTTTGAGGACACGAATTTAGGGAAATCAGACTTTAGAACGGCGTTTAATTTTAATATAAACCCAGAGAATAACCGCCTAAAAGGAGCTAAATTTAGTAGAAATACTATTGAAGGTGTCTTGTCACAATATCAAATTATTATAGAATGAAATACACCTGTTTTTACTTTTTATCTTTATTTTTTTTATTGAGTTCTTGTGATCGTAAAGAAGAAAATATTTTGATTTTCAAGTATGCACTTGAAACGAATACAGCCGAGAAGTATGTTTTAAATACTAAAAAAAACGATTCAATTCTTTATTTTCAATACCGGAATCTAAAGGATACACGCTCTTTGTATGATTTGAACTATATTGTGGGTAAAGAGCAGTTGAAATTTCAAACGAAAACGTTTTTAGCTACCGAAAAAAATTACAATTCGGAAAGTTTTAAATTCAACATATTTGAAATAAAAGACTCGAATACCGTTCTTAGGACTTTAGTGTTTAATGAAAGTTATGGGTTGTTAGCAAGCATAGGTTTTGGTGAGAATTTTATCTTTTCAAAAGATTCTCTAACTCCCAGAATAAAAGAATTAACCTTTAAAAAGATATTTAGAAGTATCAATAATTTAAAGGTGCAGTAATTACACGGAAACAGTGTGCCCGTTTCTAGGACAAAAGCAAAAATGATAAAAATAATAGAAGATAAATTAGAGAAAATACCAATTGTAAATATCTTGGTAAAACTTGGAAAGAAAATTAAAATTCCGGGTTTACAAGGCATGTCTTTATATGACGTTCTAGAAATGTATGTTATTGGCATTGTAGAAGGTGCTTTAACCACAAGGGCTGGTGGTATTGCTTATAGTTTTTTTATGGCAATATTTCCTTTTCTATTATTTATTTTAACCTTAATTCCTTACATTCCTATAGATGGTTTTCAAGAGGGTTTATTTTCTTTTATAAAAGATGTGTTGCCGCCACAAACCTTTGATGCCGTAAATTTGGTGATTGGAGATATTGTAAACAATCAATACGGAGGGTTGCTTTCTTTTGGTTTTTTATTATCTATTTTTCTAATGACAAACGGCATCAATTCTATTTTTAGCGGTTTTGAATATTCGTACCATGTAAAAGATGTTAGAAATATTTTTAGGAGTTATTTTATTTCTATCGGTGTTTCTTTGTTGCTTTCATTATTTTTAATAGTAACGATTGCTTCGGTTATTTTATATCAAGTTGCTTTGCTTAAAATAGATGAAAAAGGCTGGTTCAATACCAGTGATTTAGACCTGTTTTATTACGGAAAAGGCGTGTTGTTTTTAGTTATGATTTTTACCATTGTATCGCTGCTTTTTAGATATGGTACAAAACAAGGGAAAGAAACAAAATTCTTTTCTGCTGGGGCACTTTTAACAACCATTGTTTCTTTATTTACGTTCTACTTATTCGGGATTTATGTAGTTAAATTTGCACAATACAATCAATTATATGGCTCTATTGGAACCTTGTTAATATTGATGTTATTTGTGTGGTTAAATGCCATTATACTATTATTAGGTTTCGAGTTAAACGCATCAATTTACGCTTTAAGGAAACAAAATAAAACCTTCATATCTCCTAAGAAATTATAACTTTTTCACGATATTTGCTTGCTTAATTATCATTTAACAATGATTCATTATCCTAGAAAATATTTTTTATGATAAAAGTAAGCATGCTAATTGATAAATGAACATTGATACTTATATTTTATGAAACCAAGCATTCCTAAAGGAACCAGAGATTTTTCGCCAATAGAGGTTGCGAATCGTACGTATATTATGAATGTGATTAAAACGGCTTTTGAAATATTCGGATTTCAACCGATAGAAACACCAAGTTTTGAAAACTCAGCTACTTTAATGGGAAAGTATGGGGAAGAAGGCGATCGACTTATTTTTAAGATTTTAAATTCAGGAGACTTTTTAAAGAAAGCA
>JBLHIE010000087.1:0-6696 GCA_047614925.1 Arenicella sp. | reverse complement strand
TATCTGCATTTGCGCTATACCCTGCTCTGATAAAAAACTTATCATCTAAAGAAACATCTGCCTTAATTTTAAATTGAACAGCCCCACCTTCTTCAGTTCCTTTAGGCGCTATAAAGTTTAATTTTGCAGGAAACTTCTGTCCTTCAATTGCTCCAATAGAAACCTCAATAGACGTCCCTTTTACTAATTTTCCAACCTCAGACTCGTCCACCTTTCCTTCAAAAATCATTTTACTCATGTCTGCAATAGAGGCAATAGTAGTACCTGCATTAAAATTATTCGACTGAATTACTTGATCTCCTTCTTTTACAGGAATCTCTAGAATTGTACCAGACATCTGTGCAATAATGTTGGTGTTTGCTGCACCGCCAGAACCTGCAGAACCTCTTTTGATGATTAAATAATCATTTTCAGCATTTTTTAAATCTTGTTTAGCTTGCTCATAAGACAATTCTACACCCTCATATTCTGCTCTTGCAACTACCCCTTTGTCAAATAAATTCTTACTTCTTTTAAAAGAAACTTTTCCGTTATTTACTCTTAGTTTGGCATTGTCTACTCTGCCTCTTGCACTGATTAAAGATTGCTCATTAGGAACAACTCTTACAACAGCTATTAAGTCTCCTTTTTTCACTTTAGAACCCTCTAACAACATTACTTTGTCAATAATCCCCGTTATTTGAGGCTTAATTTCAATTTCTTCTAGCGGAATTACTTTCCCTGTGGCAACTGTCTTCTTAATAATTGTAGCTCTAAAGGGTGTTTCTGTTTCGAATTCTACTATACCTTTATTATTTTTTTTAGCGAACCATATCAATGCCACTGCAAATAATAATACTATAATTCCTAAAATAATCTTTGCTCTTTTACTCATAATTTCTTGTTGATTGATTTTATTCTTCTCTTAATGCTTCTATTGGTTTTACTACGGTTGCCATGTGTGCAGGAATTATGCCTATTGCAGTTCCTAAAATAATTAATGTGACAAATGCTATCAAAATAATGGGTATGTCCACTGTTGGATTTACCAATGCCGCGTCTTCTCCTTGACCAAATGCCATGTCAATTAAAAATAAAACAAAGGCCCCGAAAATAATACCCAGCATACCTGCAACAGTTGTTAAAAAGACAGATTCTAAAATAATTTGCTGTCTTATACTTTTTGGTGTTGCGCCCAAGGCTCTTCTAATTCCTATTTCTTTTGTACGTTCTTTTAC
The DNA here is from genome assembly GCA_047614925.1 of Arenicella sp. Taxonomy (GTDB): domain Bacteria; phylum Bacteroidota; class Bacteroidia; order Flavobacteriales; family Flavobacteriaceae; genus Polaribacter. The sequence goes on along the minus strand of JBLHIE010000087.1, from coordinate 5,479 downwards.
GGTAATTAAAAGAATGTTCCCAATGGCAAAAACACCTGCAATTAAAGTTGCAATACCTACAAACCAAGTTAGAAACTGCATGCCTGTTATAAAACCGGTTACTTTTCCTATTTCTTTACCAAGGTTTACGCTGCCAAAAGCCCTCTCGTCATCCGGGTGCACTTTATGTAATCCTTTTAAAGTAAGTAATACATCGCTCTCCATTTGCTCTATATCCGTGCCTTCATGAGCCGTAATCATCATCCAATCTACTTTGTTGGCTGTATTGTATACTTTTCTAAATGTAGAAAAAGGAATGTATGCACAATCACCATCAAAATCTATGGTATTTGACGGCTTATAAACACCAATCACTTTATAGCTAATGCTATTTATTTTTATGTATTGCCCAATTGGAAATTCGTCTATTTCAAACAACTGTTTGTACATGTCTTCTGAAATGACCGCAACTTTTGCAATCGAAGAAATATCATTCTGATTTAAAAAACGACCATATAATAGCTGTTTTTTCTGAATTTGGTCTAAAATTGGATAATCTCCACTCACTTTAAAATTGCCAGATTTAAAGTCTTTAATTACTAAATTGTTGGTTTGATTTCTTGGTGCTAATAATTTAATTTCATCAACATATTCGGTTGTTAAAACTTCAATATCATTCATTGTTAATGAAAACCTTCTACCTTCTTGAAAACCTTTAAAAGGAGTGTCTGTAGACTGCGTCCAAACAAAAACACTATTGGTTGCAAAATTACCAAACAGCTTGTTAAAACCATTTTCCATTCCTCTTGCTGCACCTAATAAAACGACTAACAAGAAAATTCCCCAAAGCACGCCAATAATAGTAATTGAGGTTCGTACTTTGTTTTTACGGATGCTTCCGTAAATTTCTTGCCAAGTGTCTGAATCAAATAAAAATCTCATAGTTAATCTGCTCTTAATGCTTCAATAGGTTTTATGCTTGCAGCTCTCTTTGCCGGCACGTATCCTGCAATTAATCCCGCACTAATCAATACCAAAGTTGCTCCTAATACAATAATCGGACTTACACTTGGGTCTTTAATAAAATAATCTTTCTCTAAACTATCTCCAATCAAACTTAAAATATAAGTTCCTAAAGAAAGTCCAAGATACCCAGCAATAGTGGTAATTAAAACAGACTCCTGCACTACCATACCTACAATAGAAGCAGGTTGTGCACCCAATGCTTTTCGAATACCAAATTCTTTTGTTCTTTCTTTAATTACAAAAATCATAATATTAGAAATACCTATTATTCCTGCTACCAAAGTTCCGGAACCTATTAAAATTACAATGGCATATAAAATACCCATAAACTGACCAATACCTTTGTTTGCTTCTGCCATGTTTCTGACAGAAAGTGCGCTTTGATCATCTGGATGAATGTTCATTTTCTTACGCAAATCTCGTTCCATCTGATTCCCAAAGGCAATAGCTCTATCCAAACTCAAATTGGGATCATAGCCTAATACAATCTCACTCAAATAGTCATTATTACCATACATCATTTGTGCCGTGGTTATCGGTATAAATGCTTTTCTTTCTTCATTATCTCCTCCTTCATCAGAAAAAACACCAATCACTAAATAAGAACTCCCATTTACATTTACTCTTTTTCCTAATGCAGGTCTTTCCCCAAATAAATCACTTTTAACCAACCGACCAATTACGATATTTTTGGATTTTTCATTTAAATCTCTTTCATTTAAAAAACGACCTTCATCTATAATTGTTTTTTCTAAAAACTGATTATCTGGATTTACAGCCATAACACTATAGTTATTCGCTTCATTTTTATGTTTTATCGAAAAGTTTTTAAAAATTCTTGCAGATTGATACTGAATTTTATTTTTATATTCCTCTCCTATATAATTGTAGTCTTCATTTTTTAGTTGAACTCTTCTGCCAGTTTGAAGCCCTTTATAAGGTTTGGAGGTTTTCCAAACGCGCACTCTCATAAAATTTTGAGCATCGTCTGAAAAAGCACTTTTAAAAGAGTTGCTTAAACCACTAACAATACCAAATAATAAAGTGAAAAGTAAAATTGCAAAAGCTACTGTAAAACCAGACATTACAGAACGCAACCTGTTTTTATTAATACTCTGAAAAATTTCTCTCCAACGGTCTAAATCAAACATATCTATACTGCTTTGGCTGCTTTAGTGTACTCATCACTAATTATTAAACCATCTTTTAAGCGAACAATCCTTTTTGTTTGTGCCGCAACTTCTTCTTCGTGCGTAATTACAAAAACAGTCATTCCTTCATCATTAATATCTTTTAATAAATCCATCACAGAATCTGAAGTTATCGAATCTAAAGCTCCTGTTGGTTCATCTGCCAAAACCACTTTAGGTTTGGTTACCAAAGCTCTTGCAATAGCTACCCGTTGTTTTTGGCCTCCAGAAAGCTCATTAGGTAAATGATTTGCCCAATCTTTTAAACCTACTTTGTCTAAATAATCCAAAGCCATTACCAAACGTTCTTTTCTTTTTATTCCTTTATAATACAAAGGCAATGCAACATTTTCTAACGCTGTTTTATATCCTATTAAGTTAAAGGACTGAAAAACAAACCCTAAGAATTTATTTCTTAAAATAGCTGCTTTTTTCTCATTCAGGTCTTTTATGAGTTGTCCGTTTAAGTAATAATTACCTTCATCATGCCCATCTAATAAGCCAACAATATTTAATAAAGTAGATTTTCCAGAACCAGAAGAACCCATAATAGAGACAAATTCGCCTTCTTTGATATGCAAGTCTATTCCCTTTAAAACGTGTAAAGAGTCTTTTCCTATCGGATACGATTTGTGAAGTTTTTCTATTTTAATCATTCGTTAAATATTTTTATAATAATTTTGATTGCTTCTTGTTAGTGCTCTTCATTTTTAGTTAAAAGCAATTATAAAAACATCCAAATACATACATAAGACGTCTGTAAATAAATTATGTTACAAGAAAATTAAAAAAAGTTAAGGTATCTTTGTACCTCCTATAATTGACAGAACATAAATGATTGATATTCCTAAAAATAAGAAAATAATTTTGTTTGATGGTATTTGCAATTTATGCAATACTGCGGTTATAGCTGCAATTAAATTTGACACAAAGAACTGTTTCCTATTTGCGGCAATTCAGTCTGAAAAAGGGAAAGAAATAATTAACTATTTAAAGATAGATACTTCTAAAACAGATTCCATTATTTTATATGAACCTGATGTTTCCTATGAAATAAAGTCTACTGCGGCTTTAAAAATAATGAATGATTTTGGCGGAATTTGGCAACTCACCAAACTATTATGGATTTTCCCAGAGGGCTTTAGAAACCAAGTGTACGATTATATTGCAAAAAACCGTTACAAATGGTTTGGCAAAAAAGAAAGTTGCATGATTGCAACTGCTGAATTAAAAGCAAAGTTTTTAGCCTAAGAAAATAAGCAATGATAAAAATACCAAAAAACATAAAGTGCGTTATTTTTGATATGGACGGCGTTATAATAGATTCTGAAGAACTTCATAAAAAAGCCTATTATGAAACGTTTAATTCTTTAAATGTTGACGTTTCAGATACATTATACAAATCTTTTACGGGTTCTTCTACCATCAATGCATTTCAAAGATTGGTAACTCATTTTAATTTAGAACATCAGCCTACAGCTCTGGTTTTAGACAAAAGAAAAAGGTATGTTAATTTCTTTGAAAACGACCCTAATTTACATTTGGTAGCTGGTGTAGAGGAAATTATTCGCTATTTATATAAAAAAAGAATTACGTTAATACTGGCCTCTTCTTCTGCCATGATAAATATAGATCGCGTTTTTAATCGGTTTAATTTAAATCAATATTTTACTGCAAAAATTAGTGGTGCAGATTTAAAAGAATCGAAACCAAACCCAGAAATATTTAATAAGGCAGCCATTTTAGCAAACATACCAAAAGAAAACTGTGTGGTTATAGAAGACTCAGATAATGGAGTTACCGCTGCAAATGATGCACATATTTTTGTTTTTGGATATGCAAATAAGTTATCTGAAGGACAAACTTTAGAAAATGCAGATTTTGTAATAGCGCATTTTAATCAGTTAAAGAAATGGGTATAAAAAAAGTGCCCCTGCTAAAATAATATTAGCAAGGGCACTTTGTATTCTATTAAAAATAAGTGACTTATTTTTATGCTTTTACTTCAGTAGCTTTAATTTCTACTACTTCAAGATCAAAAATAAGGTCTTTTCCCGCTAAAGGATGATTTCCATCGATTACAATGCTCTCTTCCTTCACCTCAATAACCATAAGATTCATTTCTTGTCCGTCAGGAGATTTAGAAACCAATCCCATTCCAACTTTAGGCTCCATTTCTTGAGGTAATTCTGATTTCTTAACCTCTTGTATCAAAGCTTCGTTAATCTCACCATATGCATCCTCTTTAGGCATTGAAATGGTTTTCTTTTCGTTTAATTTCATATCAATTAACCCTTTCTCAAAACCAGGTATTAACTGTCCTTGTCCTAAAGTAAACTCTATCGGCTCTTTACCTTCAGAGCTATCAAAAACTTGTCCGTCTGCTAATTTACCTGTGTAATTTACCTTTACTGTGCTGTTTTCTGAAACTTGAATCATACTTTATTATTTAATTTTATAAAATGCTTTCTACATAATTCTTACGCTACAAACATTTTAATTTAAACTTACATTTTATTATGCCGCCAAAATCAAGCCAAAAGACAAAAAAAAGGAAAAAGAAAAGAATACCACTGACAAGACTGAAACCTTTAAAACGTAAAAATGACGGGCTAGCACTATCTTAAAGATAAAGCAAAGTTTAAAAACACTCTTTAGAACCCCTTTTAATAATGAAAAACAAAATCAGCAACTCTGTCAGTAAAAACAGTATTTGATGAAATATGTATGCCAACAACGCACCTTGGAACGGACATACCACTTCACAATGGCTGCAAAAAATATCACAGACAGCTTTATAAGCTACTCAAAAGTGTAAACTGAAAAAATCAAAAAAATGATTCAGCTAGGAAGCCCTCTAGATCAAAATTTATATGTTAGCTAAAAGAACATCGGTATTTAAGCATCAGCAATACTGCACGTGCTTTTAAAATTGGTTTCGCAACTATTTATTATCCAAAAAAAGTAGCAAAAAATCTTGATACGATGGTATCAAGATTTTTTGCTACTGCGCTATTTTATAATTTACTAAAAAAAACAGGTATCAACTTACTGTTTTTGTATTGGTATTGGTGGTGGTCCATTAGGAATAATAGCCTTGTAGACTTCATCTCCTTTGCGTTCTACATATTCTGCTTTTACTTTAGCTACTAATTCAGGATTTTCAAAAAGATCTAGCATGGTCATGGACATTGCTTTCGAAGCGTAAATCATCCCTTTATGCCCAATACTCATTCCGCCGCAGGCAACTACTGCCCAAGAATGCCAAGGAGTATCTTTTGGTG
>JBLHIE010000086.1:0-6711 GCA_047614925.1 Arenicella sp. | reverse complement strand
TCAATATGAACAACAATGTAATGCCTTAGCCTTAAAAGAAATGGGCGTTCATACCATTAAGAAATTGAACAAAAGACAAGTTCCAAAAATTGCAGCATGGATTCACTCTAGTAATACTATTGAGGTAAATTATCCTGATACTACACAAGATATTTTAGAAGCACTTTTAATACCGTATTACAACTTACCAATATTACCTACCATTTTATCGTAGTTTTTCCCCAACTTTTTAGAACTTCATTGGTTTTAGAAAAATGTTTACTGCCAAACCAACCTCTCCAAGCACCTAGAGGAGACGGGTGCGGTGCGGTAAAAATTAGATGCTTTTTAGTGTCAATTAATGCCGTTTTACTTTCTGCAAACTTTCCCCAAAGTAAAAAGACTACATTTTCTTTTTCTTCAGAAATTTTTGCAATTAGTGTATCCGTAAACCTTTCCCAACCCTTATTTTGATGACTACCCGCTTCGTGTGCTCTTACCGTTAAAGTTGTATTTAATAATAAAACTCCTTGTTTTGCCCATTTTTCTAAATTCCCACTCTGTGGAATTTCTTGTCCTAAATCTGCGGCAATTTCTTTAAAGATATTTTTTAAAGATGGTGGATGTTTGATTCCGTCTTTCACCGAAAAACACAATCCGTTTGCCTGGTTATGGTCATGATAAGGATCTTGACCAATGATAACTACTTTTAAATCTTGTAAAGAACAAAAATTAAAAGCTTCAAAAATGACTTCTTTTTCAGGAAAACAAGGCCCATTATCATATTCCAATTTTATAAAATCTGTTAAATCTTTAAAATATATTTTCTCAAGCTCATTTTTTAAAATATTTTTCCAGCTATCCGCTATTTTTAGCTTCATTGTTCCTTATTTTTGTATCGAATCAAAATTACGAATTTGAATACGAATATTTCAGAAAAAACATTACAAGATTTAGAGTTTTCTACCGTTTTACAGCATGTTTCAGAACATTGTATTTCTGGATTAGGAAAAGAAAAAGTGCGAGAAATTCAGCCAATAATTAGTAGAAAGCAGCTTTTTATCGAATTGCATTTGGTAAATGAATATTTATCTTCCTTTCAAAGTGAAAATAGGGTGCCAAACCATGGTTTTGACAATGTAACCGAAAGTGTAAAACGCTTAAAAATTGAAAATAGCTTTATAGAAACAGAAGCTTTTTTAAAAATAGCAAGTACTTCGCTTACAGTCAATGAACACATTAAGTTTTTTAAGAAATTAAAGCTTCAGTTCCCTACCTTTTTTGAACTTTCTCAAAAAATAGAATTCACTACCTATGTAGATGATGAAATTAAAAATATAATTGATATTTCTGGCGAAGTAAAAAACAATGCTTCTTCCGTTTTAAAACAAGTTAGAAGAGATATTAATAATATTCGAGGTAAAATTGGTGCTAGTTTTTCTAGTGCACTTTCAAAATCTATTGCAGCAGGTTATTTAGATGATATCAAAGAAACCGTTGTAGACAATCAGCGTGTTTTGGCTGTTTCAGCAATGCACAGGCGTAAAATTGCAGGTAGCTTATTAGGCTCTTCCAAGTCTGGTAATATCGTGTACATTGCACCACAAGCAACTTTGGCATATAGTAGAGAGTTTCAAAACCTGATCTATGAAGAGAAACAAGAGGTTATTAAAATATTACGGACACTCGCAGAAAAAATACGCCCTTTCACGAGTCTTTTAGAGGAATATCTTGAATACTTAGTGCATACGGATGTTGTGGCCTCTAAAGCAAAGTATGCGTTAGAAATGAATGCTATTCTCCCTAAAATTACCAAAGAAAAAAGAATCTTCTTTAAAAATGCATTTCATCCTGTTTTGTGGAGAAAAAATAATGCTCAGAAAATAAAAACAATTCCGCAGTCTATAGAACTCAATGAAAAACAACAAATTATTGTTATTTCTGGACCAAATGCTGGTGGAAAAAGCATCACTTTAAAAACGATTGGTTTGTTGCAATTAATGCTACAAGCAGGAATTTTAATACCGGTAGATGAGCGCAGTCAAACCTATGTTTTTGATACTATTTTAACAGATATTGGAGACAACCAATCTATAGAAAATCAGCTAAGTACGTATAGCTACCGTTTAAAAAATATGCGTAATTTTTTACGAAAATGCGGTGAAAGCACCTTGTTTTTAATTGATGAATTTGGTACTGGTTCAGATCCTGAATTGGGTGGTGCCTTGGCAGAAATCTTCTTAGAGGAGTTTTATGAGAAAAAAGCCTTCGGAATTATTACGACCCACTACTCTAACTTAAAGGTACTGGCAAACGAATTAGAAAACGTAACCAATGCAAATATGCAATTTGATGAACGCACGTTAGAACCATTGTATAAATTGTTTGTTGGGCAAGCCGGTAGTTCTTTTACGTTTGAAGTAGCTCAAAAAAATGGCATTCCGTTTAGCATTATCAACAAAGCAAAAAAACGTGTAGATACAGAAAAAGTACGTTTAGATAAGACCATTTCTAAACTTCAAAAAGAAAGAACACAGTTGCAAAGGAATTCAGAAAATCTTGAAAAACAGCGCACAAAAGGACAAGAACATTTAGAGAGTTTACAGGAAAAGGAAGATAAAATTCAGTTGAAGTTAGCTGGGTTTCAAGAATTATATGACAACAACCAAAGAATGCTCTCTTTAGGAAGAAAAATTAACGAATTTCTAAACAAATACTTTCAGAATAACAATAAGAAAGAATTGAATACCAATTTTAATAAATGGGTAACCGATGAAAAAGTGAAATATGCTAAGAAAAATCCGTTAATTCCTAAAACAAAATCTCAAAAACAAGTTGCAAAAATTGTTGAAAAACAAATGCAAGAAATAATTAAAAAAGTAGAAACAGAAGTTTTACAAAAAGTAGTTGAAGTACGTAAAGAAAAAAAAATAGAAGCAGTTAAAATTGCCGAAGAAAAAGCAACCTACAATTATCAAATAAATGACAGAGTCCGAATTAAAGACTCTAATTCCGTAGGTACTATTGATAAAATAGAAAAGAAAAGCGTGATTATTAATTATGGCGTTTTTACCACCAAGACTTCATTGAGTAATTTAGAGTTGGTGGAGAAGGTTCAAAAATAACATCAAGTAGGATAAAAGAAAAAGCGCTAAAAACAGCTTACATTCTCTTTTTTAGCGCTTTTTCTTTTATCCTTTTAAAACTTTATTTCTTTACCAATACCCAAAGTTCTACTTCTTCAGTACCTCGCCAATGCTGGTCTCTTTTTGTTTTATCTGAGGCTACTTTTACAGATTTTTTTAAACATTTTTCTAATTTAAAACGCACTCCTTTGGCCAATTCCTTTTCAATTGGGTGTTCTTTAGATGCTTTTGTTATTTCCCCTAAATTAGAGAACAACACTACCAATTTACCATCTTTTGCAAGTCTGTTATTTGCCTCTGCAAAAAACTTAGGAAATAAATTTTTATTGTAATAAATAGCTTCATCTATTTTCCCTAAACTGGAAGCTGCTGGCAACCAAGGCGGATTGAAAACAATTAACTCTGCTTCGTTTTTTAAATCCCCAAAAAGGTTTGCATCAATTAATTCGATCTTACGAGACAGCTTTGTATCTCCCATAGCTTCTTTTAAACCTACAATTGCATTCGGATTGGTATCTGTTCCAAAAACTTTTTGAAAACCATGTTGCACCATTTGAAAAGCCAAAACACCACTACCAATACCCACATCTATCGCAGATTTCTTAGCACCTTCATAACGCTTTAACCAATTATCAAACAAAATTAAATGATCAAAACGAGTTGGAAAATAAGTTCCATAATACGGATGTATTTTATTTCTTAAAACAGGCACTTTAATTCCGTTTTTATACCATTGCCACGCACTATTTAATCCTTGTATTTGTGGAAAGGTTAAAAAGAACTTGTTGTCTTCTGGATAAAATTTTTCTAACCAACCAATACTTGGTGCTTTTTGAACAGCTACTTTTTGGTTTATAATTTCTATAAAAACCTGATTTGAAAGTTGATGGTATTCGGCTCTATACGCACGTTGCTCCGCAAATGTCTTATTTGGTAACCTATTTTTTAAATGTTTGTGCAGCTCTTTTAACAACAGCATTCCGTTGCTATAAAATTCAATAATTTCAACAGATGCACCTTCCTTCATGGCATAAATAGTAGCCCTTACATCAGTAGTGCTTTCAAATTTTATTATCTTTTCACCAGGAACTGTTGGTGTTGGTTTGTTTATTTTTAGTTCTGAATTCATCAATTAAAGTTGCATTATAACGGTTTGCTTACTATTATAGTTTGCAAAACGTGCGTTTAAAATAATCTTATAACTGGTATTTAGTAACAAGTAGGCATTAAGTTGCTTGCTATTGCATATATGTTCTAAATACACCGCCGCAAAGATACTTTTTAAAACCAATTTATAGTGCTATTAATAGAGAATACAAAAAGATTATAAAATTTAAGTTTATTATTTGTTACTGCAAAACAAAACTTTATTACCGTGTTCTAGAGGCTCGGCCAACATTGTATTTTAAGATTATATTTATAAGATTATCTCTACTTTTTTCAATCCTTTGATACCTGTAATAATGAAAAATTTAAAAATCACAAGCTATCAAGTAATTACGATTCAATCTTTGTTCTTTATTCTTTTAGCGAAGCGGTCTGATATCTATAGCCGGACAATCATGTACATTATTATTGAAATGAAAATAAACAAAATTCTAAGTCGTTTTCTGTAGAATCAATAAAAATAGTGAAAGAAGTTTCTTAAGGGTTTAAATTGGTTTATTTATTCAGATATTTGTGTAAAACTTTATTTACGCAGCATAATGATTTCAAACACTGTTTTAGCTCAACTTCACAAGTCGCTTTCTGGTGATGTCCTTTTTGATAATTTACACAAAACTTTATATGCTACAGATGCTTCTGTGTATCGGAAAATTCCATTGGCAGTTGCCTATCCTAAAGATAAAAAAGATCTTAAAATCTTAATTGAATTTGCGACTAAAAACAGCACTACTTTAATACCAAGAACCGCAGGTACTTCTTTAGCAGGACAGTGTGTAGGAGACGGAATTGTAGTAGATGTTTCTAAACATTTTACAAAAATTATTTCTTTTGATGAAAGTGCTAAATCAATAAAACTAGAACCCGGAATTGTAAGAGATTCTCTGAATGTATATTTAAAACCGTTTGGTTTATTTTTTGGCCCGAATACGTCTACTTCTAATCGTTGTATGATGGGCGGAATGGTGGGTAACAATTCTTCTGGAAGCACGTCTATAAAATACGGAGTTACCCGTGACAAGGTGTTAGAAATTGAAGCTATTTTAAGTGATGGTTCCTCAGTTACTTTTAAAGAAGTAACTTCTCAAGAATTTATTTCTAAAACCAAAGAAAACACATTAGAAGGACAGATTTATAAATCTATTTTTGAGGAACTTTCTTCAGAAAACAATCAATTAGAAATTAAAGAACAATTTCCGAAAGAAATAATACACAGAAGAAATACAGGATATGCGGTTGATGAATTTTTAACATCAGACTTGTTTGGTGGCAAAGAATCATCTATAAACGTTGCGAAATTCTTATCTGGTAGCGAAGGTACTTTGGCCTTTTCTACTTCAATTACTTTACAACTAGATGCGCTACCGCCTAAGGAGAGCATTATGGTGTGTACTCACTTTACAAGTATCAATGAAAGTTTACTTGCTACGGTTACTGCAATGAAGCATAATTTATACAATTGCGAATTGATGGATAAAACCATTTTAGATTGTACAAAGAACAACCGTGATCTTGCACAAAACAGGTTCTTTTTACAAGGAGACCCTGAAGCCGTTTTAATGTTAGAAGTTTCTGCCAATACGCTGGAAGAAGTAGAGATTTTAGCAAATAACTTAATTGCAGATTTAGAGAAAAATAACTTTGGTTATCACCATCCGAAAATATACGGACAAGATATTTCAAAAGTTCATTATTTAAGAAAGGCAGGTTTGGGTGCTTTGGGTAATATGATTGGCGATAAAAAAGCGGTTGCATGTATTGAAGATACAGCCGTTGCTTTAGAAGATTTGCCAAATTACATTAAAGAGTTTACTCAAATTATGGATAAATATCAACAAAATGCAGTGTACTATGCACATGCTGGTGCTGGTGAGTTGCATTTACGTCCCATTTTAAACCTAAAGAAAAAGGAAGACGTTGTTTTATTTAGAAAAATTACAACAGAAACCGCTGAGTTGGTTAAGAAATACAAAGGCTCTTTTTCTGGTGAACACGGAGACGGAATTGTTCGTGCAGAATTTATTCCGTTAATGATTGGCGAACAAAATTACCAATTGCTAAGACGTATTAAAAAAGTATTTGACCCAAACAACGTTTTTAATAAAGGTAAAATCACGGATGCCTTTGCAATGGATGAAAGTCTTCGTTATGAAGTAGATAGATTGGAGCCCGAAATTAAAACAATTCAAGATTTTTCTGACAGTGAAGGAATTTTAAAACTTGCAGAAAAATGCAATGGCTCTGGCGATTGTAGAAAGCCAGTAGAAGCCGGGGGAACGATGTGCCCGAGTTACCGAGCTACTAAGAATGAAAAAGATACCACAAGAGCAAGAGCAAATACCTTACGTGAATTTTTAACCAATTCAGACGAAGCAAATAAATTTAATCATAAAGAATTAAAAGATGTTTTCGATTTGTGTTT
>JBLHIE010000085.1:0-6744 GCA_047614925.1 Arenicella sp. | reverse complement strand
TAGTTGGATGAGTTCGTATTGTTTCATTTTTTTAATTATGTACAAATTATAGCACAGCACTTACAAAGTTAGACTACAAATCTTTATTTATAATCATTCTAAATTTAAATGATTTAAAGATTTATAATTAAGTTCTTAACTTGTACTTCGACATAATGACAGCAACTAAACAACTATGGAACATATTGTAATTATTGGTAACGGAATCTCTGGGGTTACCGCTGCCAGGCATATTAGAAAGAATTCTGACAAAAAAATAACCATTGTTTCTTCAGAATCTAAATACTTTTTTTCAAGAACCGCACTCATGTATGTATACATGGGACATATGAAGTTTGAGCATACACAACCCTACGAAAATTGGTTTTGGAAAAAAAACAATATTGAATTAAAACAGGGTTTTGTAAGCGCAATATGCTCCGATAAAAAACAACTAACATTTAAAAACGGAGAGACCCTTTCTTTTGATAAATTAATCATTGCAACAGGCTCTAAACCAAATAAATTTGGGTGGCCTGGCCAAGATCTAGAAGGTGTTATGGGCATGTACCACAAACAAGATTTAGAGAAGCTAGAGAAATATGCACCCGATAATACCGCTTGTAATAGGGCTGTAATTGTTGGAGGCGGATTGATAGGCATCGAATTGGCAGAAATGTTAAGAAGTCGAAAAATACCTGTTACTTTTTTAGTACGTGAAGCTAGTTTTTGGAACGGAGTCTTACCTAAACAAGAATCTGAAATGATAAATAAGCATATTAAAGAGCATCACATAGATTTGCGTTTAAGCACGAATTTAAAAGAAATTAAAAAGGACGAAAACGGTCGCGTTAAATCTGTTATTATTGAAGAAACAGGTGAAGAGATTGCTTGTAATATTGTTGGGTTAACTGCAGGTGTTACCCCTAATATAGACTTCCTAAAAGAATCTGGAGTTGAAGTAGGAAGAGGCGTAAAAGTGAATCGGTTTTTAGAGACAAATGTGAAAGATATTTATGCCATTGGTGACTGTGCAGAGCAACATGAAGCCATAGGGCAGCGAAGAAACATAGAGGCCGTTTGGTATACCGGCAGAATGATGGGAGAAACCTTAGCACAAACTATTTGCGGCATTAAAACCGAATACAAACCAGGACATTGGTTTAATTCTGCAAAATTTCTAGATATTGAGTACCAAACGTACGGCTGGGTTTTTAGCGAAAGGGGCAAGCAAGAAAACGAAGTTTATTTTCAATGGCAACACCCAATAGACCAAAAATGCATTACCATTTCTTTTGATAAAAACACCCATCAATTTTTAGGAATAAATACCTTTGGCATACGAATGCGTCATGAAGTTTTTGACAAATGGTTAACGGAGCAAAAATCTATAGAATACATCTTAGAGTACTTAGCAGATGCCAATTTCGACCCGGAGTTTTACAAATTACATGAACCTGAAATTGTGGCAAAATTCAATCAAGAAAACAACACTAACATTCAACAAAAAAAGAAAAGCTGGAAACGAATTTTTAGCAAAACATAAGATATGAAAGCAATAAAACAATCAGGTCTCGTTATTTTCTTAGTAGGATTAGCCTTTTTCATAGGGACTATTTTTACCGGTTCTTTCAGTTTAAGTCAAACAGATTTAGATACTTTTATCAAAGAAAAAAACTACAAAAGCACCGTTATAAAAAGTGCCTTAGAAAAAGCAATTGTAACCTCTGAAGACTTAAATATTTTTCAATTTTCGAGTCGTGTTACAAAAGCCTACGAATCTTCTAACCTTTATTATGACAATTTAATTCAGAAATATAGCAAAGAAAAAAACTGGAAAGCAAAGGGAAAACAATACCAATATAAAATATCTGGTAAACCACACAGTTTAAGTTTTGCGCTTGCTAAAAAAGCAGGCAAAGGATTAGCGGCAGAACATACAGGTCTCATGTGGTTTTTAACATTTGGCTTGGGTATTATCGGTGCATTATTATTCATTGTGCCCGATGTTGTTTTATTAGGAAAACCAGGAATAAAAAATGATGGTATCTTTTTAGATGCAGCTACCAATAGAGGTTGGATTGGCTGGTTTGCTTTTGTCTTTTTAGTTACTTTTTACATCTTACTTTATTTTTATCCAGATTTTATTGTAAACTGGGTGTTTTTAGTCGATCCAATTAGTTCTTCTATAAGCGGAAACCCAGCAAGTCAGTGGTTTTTATATGGTTTCTTGTACTGTACTGTTATGTCTGTTATGGCAGTTAGAATGTACATAAAATACCGTAACAATAAATATCAAATTTTAAGAACTACCTCTGTTTTATTCTTTCAAATTGTTTTTGCTTTTCTAATTCCAGAGATTTTAGTACGCTTCGAAAAACCTTGGTACGACTTTAAAAATGCCTTTCCTTTAGACTATGACTTTTTCTTTAGATGGAATTTAGATGAACTACTATCTAGTGGTGGTTTTGGTTTATTTATTTTAGTCTGGGGTGTTGTGTTGACCGTCTTAGTGGTGCCTGTAATGGTCTATTTCTTCGGAAAAAGATGGTACTGCTCTTGGGTATGCGGCTGCGGTGGTTTGGCAGAAACTTTAGGAGATCCGTATAGACAACTCTCAAGTAAGACGTTGCTTTCTTGGAAGTTTGAAAGAATTGTAATTCACAGTGTACTTATTTTTGTTTTAGTAATGACTGGGTTTGCTCTGTATACTTTCTTTTCAGGTGCAAGCCAAGTAATTGGTCTCAAGACCCAAACAATTCAAGATATTTATGGTTTTCTAATAGGTTCTATCTTTGCTGGTGTAATTGGTACTGGCTTTTATCCCATTTTCGGAAATAGAGTTTGGTGCAGATTTGGTTGTCCTTTAGCTGCGTATTTAGGTTTTATTCAACGTTTTAAATCCAAATTTAGAATTACTACAAATGGCGGACAATGTATTTCTTGTGGAAATTGCTCTACTTATTGCGAACAAGGAATTGACGTAAGAGCGTATGCACAAAAAGGAGAAAATATTGTACGATCTAGTTGCGTTGGTTGTGGTATTTGTTCTGCGGTTTGCCCCAGAGGAGTCTTAAAATTAGAAAACGGACCAGAAGATGGCAGAATAAATCCTACAGAAATATTACTAGGGAATGATGTTAATTTGATGGAGCTTGTCAATAAGAAATAATGTTAAAACAAAATATTGCTATTTTTTTTTATCGTCTTGATAAACTTTACGGTATTCAGTCAAAAAAAGTATGTGAAATCATATTACAAAAACCGCCAGTTAAAAGCAGAAGGCTGGCTTGAAAGTGGTGAAAAAACTTCTTTTTGGAAATATTATTACAGAAACGGAACTGTAAAAAAAGAAGGCTACTACAAAGACAATTTAAAACATAAATATTGGTACTTTTACAGCGCAAATTCAATCAAAGAGAAAGAAGGACACTTTAAAAAAGGACAACAAAATAATTGGTAGTTGTTTTATGATCAGGCAGTAAATGTGCATCATAAATGTCAGTTAAAAAACAATCAAAAAAATGGATATTGCCTTTTGTATGAAATGGAGAAATTAATAAAAGCCTCTAAATATAGTAATGGGAGAAAAATAAAAGAATGGACAAACTTTTTATCCTTTAAAAGTGAAAATAGTCTAAACGATTTAAAATAATGATGCCAATCATAAATGTTATTATTCCTGCCTATAATGAACAAGATTCTATTGGAAAGGTAGTTCGAGATATTCCTAAAATTGTTGATGAAATTATCGTTATTAGCAATAATTCTGCAGATAAAACTGAAGAAAATGCAAAAAATGCTGGTGCAACTGTACTTTCTGAAAGCAGAAAAGGATATGGTTATGCCTGTTTGAAAGGAATGGATTATATTTCTCAAAAAGAAATAAAGCCAGAAATCGTAGTTTTTTTAGACGGTGATTACTCTGATTACCCAGAACAACTAACAGCATTAATTAACCCCATATTAACTGATAATTTAGATTTTGTAGTTGGTGCACGAGTTAAAGAACTAAGGCAATCTGGCGCTATGACTCCGCAACAGGTTTTCGGAAATTGGTTAGCAACCACTTTAATGAAACTTTTTTTTAATGCAAGATTTACAGATTTAGGTCCTTTTAGGGCTATAAAATATGATAAATTACTAGGTCTTAAAATGGAAGACACTACCTATGGATGGACTGTTGAAATGCAATTGAAAGCATTAAAACAGCAACTAACCTATACAGAAGTGCGTATGAAATATAGAAACAGAATAGGTGTCTCTAAAGTTTCAGGAACCATAAAAGGTAGTATCTTAGCAGGCATAAAAATCTTAGGTTGGATCTTTAAATACAGTTTTAAATAATGGTTTTAGAATACAGCATTATCATAATATATTCTATTGCTCTTTTGCTTATTTTCATGTACGCATTAGCACAGCTAAATTTGCTTTTTAATTATCTAAAAGCAAAAAAAGCAATAGATACTTCAGAGAAATTTGATTTTTCGAATGCAACTGAAATTCCGTTTGTAACCATACAACTTCCTGTTTACAACGAATTGTATGTAATGAAAAGGTTGCTTGTAAATATTGCAAAACTAAAATACCCAATAGACAAATTAGAAATTCAAGTTTTAGATGACTCTACAGATGAATCTATAGAAACTACAGCAAAACAGATCAAAATAATTCAAGAAAAAGGAATTGACATACAACATATAAGAAGAGATAATAGAGAAGGTTACAAAGCCGGTGCATTAAAAGAAGGTTTAAAAACTGCAAAAGGAAACATTATTGCCATTTTTGATGCAGACTTTTTACCAAAAAAAGATTGGCTACTGCAAACAGTGCCGTATTTTAAAAATCCTGAAATTGGAGTTGTACAAACGCGTTGGAGTCATATCAATAGGGATTACTCTACACTTACAAAAATACAAGCTTTTGCTTTAGATGCTCATTTCACATTAGAACAGGTTGGTAGAAATAGCAAGGGACACTTTATTAATTTTAACGGAACCGCTGGTCTTTGGCGAAAAGAATGTATTTATGACGCTGGTAATTGGGAAGGTGATACACTTACCGAAGACTTAGATTTAAGTTACAGAGCGCAGTTAAAAAAATGGAAGTTTAAGTATTTAGAACACGTAGAAACTCCAGCAGAATTACCTGTAATTATTAGTGCTGCCAGATCGCAGCAGTTTAGATGGAACAAAGGGGGGGCAGAGAATTTTCAGAAAATGATGAAACGCGTAATTACTAGTAAAAACGTTTCATTTAAAACTAAAATACACAGTTTACTGCATCTATTAAACAGCTCTATGTTTACCTGTATCTTTTTGGTTGCAGTTTTAAGCATACCAATGTTATATATTAAAAATGAATACGAACATTTAAGGGTGTATTTCTATGTAATGAGTTTCTTTGTAGTAAGTTCTCTTATCTTCTTTGTCTGTTATTGGCACATGTACAAAAACACCTATGGCAGTGGTTTTAAAAATTTTATCATATATATTGGTGCTTTTTTTACTTTTTTCTCTATTGCAATGGGGTTTTCCTTACACAATACGATTGCGGTTTTAGAAGGTCATTTTGGTAAAAAAAGTGAATTTGTAAGAACACCAAAATTCAACATAAAAACATTTAAAGACGGTTGGAAAAAGAATAAATACATCAAAACGAAACCTTCTGTTCATGTAATATTAGAGGGGCTTTTAGCCATTTACTTTGTCTTTGGTATGTACAGCGCATTTATTGTTGGAGATCAAGGTGGAGACTTCGGGCTTTTCCCTTTTCACTTCATGCTTTTTATAGGCTTTAGTTATGTATTTTTTAAGTCAGTATTTTCGAAAGCATAATGTCTTTCTTCAAAAAACATAGCAATATTTTTGCCATTATTCTTAGTGTAATTTGTTATTTTATCTTTGCTTATTTTACCGAAAGAACAAAATTTTATACCGTTTCTTTTTTGTGGTTTTCTTTGTTTGGCCTTTTTTATCTCTTGATAAAAAACAAAAATAGTTCCTTCACTACTTTGGTTGTTATTGCCCTTTCATTTAGGCTCATTTTCTTATTTGCAACACCTAATTTATCACAAGATTTTTATCGATTTATATGGGACGGACGCATGCTACTAAATGGCTTTAATCCGTATTTATCTTTACCTGAAACCTTCGTTCAGCAAAACTTGCAACCCATTGCAGAAACTACCGCATTATACAATGGTATGGGCGAATTGAATGGCAGTCATTACACCAATTATCCACCTTTAAATCAGCTTTGCTTTTTAATTGCAGCCTTGTTTGCTTGTAAAAGTATTTTTGGATCTGTATTGGTGCTAAGAAGCATTATTATTCTAGCAGACATCGGAATTCTATATTTTGGAAAAAAGCTATTAGATCGTTTAGATTTACCCACGAAAAATATTTTTTGGTATTTTTTGAATCCCTTTGTAATTATAGAAATGACGGGGAATTTACATTTCGAACCTGTGATGTTATTTTTCTTAGTTTGGGCGCTCTACAAATTGCACCAACAAAAATGGATCTTTGCGGCCATTTTAATCGCCTGTTCTGTTTCTATTAAATTAATACCACTATTATTTTTGCCCTTATTTTTTCAATGGTTTGTAAACAGAAATTACCTTAAACAAGGCGAAAAACCTCAAAATCAAAACAAGCATACATCCTTCAAAAATTTAGCGTTTAAGATTGTGAAGCTGTCGCTATTTTACGTCATTATCCTGACCTTTACCCTCCTATTATTTCTTCCTTTTTACAACTCAGA
>JBLHIE010000084.1:0-6761 GCA_047614925.1 Arenicella sp. | reverse complement strand
TTACAGTTGTTGGTGCAGGTGCCGTAGGTGCTAGTTGTGCAGAATATATCGCCATTAAAGATTTTGCTTCTGAAGTTGTTATCTTAGACATTAAAGAAGGTTTTGCGGAAGGTAAAGCAATGGATTTAATGCAAACAGCCTCTTTAAATGGTTTTGACACTAAAATCACCGGAAGTACAAACGACTATTCTAAAACTGCAAATTCTAATATTTGTGTAATCACTTCTGGAATTCCTAGAAAACCAGGAATGACTCGTGAGGAGTTAATTGGAATTAATGCTGGTATTGTAAAAATGGTTTCTGCAAGTTTAATTGAGCACTCTCCAAATACCATTATAATTGTTGTTTCTAATCCTATGGATACCATGACGTATTTGGTTCATAAAACAACTGGCATACCAAAAAATAAAATTATTGGAATGGGTGGAGCTTTAGATTCTGCTCGTTTTAAATACAGATTAGCAGAAGCTTTAGCTGCGCCTATTTCTGATGTTGATGGAATGGTAATTGGTGGACATTCTGATAAAGGAATGGTGCCTTTGACAAGATTGGCAACAAGAAACTCTGTTCCTGTTTCAGAATTTATTTCTGAAGAAAGAATGGAACAAGTAATGCAAGATACTAAAGTTGGTGGTGCAACCTTAACTGGTTTGTTAGGTACTTCTGCTTGGTACGCTCCCGGAGCTGCCGTTAGTGCAATGGTGCAAGCAATTGCTTGTGACACACAAAAAATATTCCCTTGTTCTACCTTATTAGAAGGAGAATATGGTTTGAATGATTTATGTATTGGAGTTCCTGTTGTTTTAGGTAAAAACGGAATTGAACGCATTGTTGAGATTAACTTAAGTGATGCTGAAAAAGCACATTTAGCAGCTTCTGCTGAAGGTGTAAAAGCAACAAATGGATTGTTAGAACTGTAAAACGTTCATAAATCTTACTTCATAAATAAACCAAAATTTAAAAGCCTCAAAGAATATCTTTGAGGCTTTTTTTTAATTTATTAAATTGAAATTTTGCACCTATTTAATTGCTGAAAAAAAATGAAAAAACAACTACATACCCTTTTAAAAAACGTGTACGGTTTTGATAACTTCCGCCCTTTACAAGAGGAAATTATCAATAGAACATTAGACGGAAAAGACAGTTTTGTATTAATGCCTACGGGTGGTGGCAAATCAATTTGTTTTCAAATTCCTGCATTGGTTTTTGATGGACTTACAATAGTCGTTTCTCCGCTTATTTCATTAATGAAAGATCAAGTACAGGCGCTGAAAGCAAATGGCGTAAAAGCAGCTTTTTTTAACAGTTCTATTTCTACACAAGAAGAAAACGAAGTGATTCACAAGGCGATTAATGGAGATTTACAGTTATTATATCTTTCACCCGAAAAATTAATAGCCGTGAGCCAAACTTGGCTAAAAGAACTCAACATCAAATTAGTTGCTATTGATGAAGCACATTGTGTTAGTATGTGGGGGCATGATTTTAGACCTGAATACACGCAACTAAAAACCTTTAGAAACTCGTTATTTGGCGTACCGTTTATGGCATTAACTGCCACTGCAGATAAATCTGCAAGGAAAGACATTGAGGAACAACTTGGATTCACAAACTCCAAATTATTTATTTCTTCTTTTGACCGAAAAAACTTAAGTATCGCTGTACGTGGACAAGTAGAAAAAAAGAAAAAGTTACAAGAAATTATAAATTTTATAGCACGAAGAAAAAACGAAAGCGGTATTATTTACTGTTTGAGTAGAAAAAACACAGAAGAAGTAGCCAACCACCTAAAAGCAGCAGGACACTCTGTGGCGTTTTATCACGCCGGAATGCATCACGAAGAAAGAGAAAAAACACAAACCGATTTTATAAATGACGATATCAAAATAATTGTTGCTACCATCGCTTTTGGAATGGGAATTGATAAATCGAATGTTCGTTTTGTAATTCATTATAATTTACCAAAAAACCTCGAAGGTTATTACCAAGAAATAGGAAGAGCAGGAAGAGACGGGTTGCCAGCAGAAACCATGCTGTACTATAATATGAGAGATTTTGTATTGTACAGTCAGTTTGCAGATGACGGCGCAAATACCGAAATGCAAAAAGAAAAGCTGAATAGAATGCTTCAATTTGCAGAAGCTAAATCGTGCAGGAGAAAGATACTATTGTCTTATTTTGGAGAGCATCTTGCCGAAAACTGTGGCAATTGTGATGTTTGTGAAAACCCTCCTAAAGATTTTGAAGGTACTGTTTTATCCCAAAAAGCCCTTTCAGGAATTGTAAGAATGGGAGAAAAAGACGGAATTACAATGTTGATTAATGTACTAAGAGGCAGCAATAATGCAGATATTCATGCAAAACAGTACTCCAGTTTAAAAACATACGGAATTGGAAAGGATGTTCCCTTTTTTGATTGGCGAGATTATGTGATTCAAATGGCAAATCAAGGATTGATAGAAATCATGTACAGTGAAAAATCTGCCTTAAAAATATCTCCAATTGGTTGGAAGGTTTTAAAAGGTGAGAAAACCATACGATTGACAACTCCTTTAACTTCAGAAGATCGAAAGAAAACACAAAAAGTAGTAAAAACAACTAGTAGAGATTCGCCAAATAAAGACCTATTCACAGCACTCAAAAAAATAAGATACAGCATCTCAAAAGAAGAAAAGATGCCCGCTTATATTATTTTTAGTGACAAATCATTAAAATTAATGGCAAGTGAACTTCCTACAACCGAAAATGAATTCTTAGCGATTTCAGGAGTTGGAATGAACAAAATGGAAAAGTATGGTGAAGAATTTATGAGTGTAATTCGCAAATTTAAAAGCGCCACCAAGCCAGCGAGAATTAACACCACACTTGAAACCTATACTTTATACAAAAAAGGTTTGCATCCAAAAGAAATTGCTGAAAAAAGAAAGGTATCCGTCACCACTATTTTTTCACACCTATCTCAATTATATACGGAGGGAAAAGGGGTTCACTTGGAAACATATGTAACCAAGGAAACGATAGATACAGTAAGAATTGCTTTTAACCAATTGAATCGAAAAGTTGCCCTGAAACCAATATATGAAAAACTAAATGAGGAAGTTTCCTATAGCCAAATAAGACTCAGTATTACACTCATTTTAAAAAATGAATAGGTCCACTTTCTCTATAGCTCCATATCGATTAAAGCCCAGCGCAGTAAACACCTAAAACCCAAAGCGCACTTATTTTTATGACAATCCAGAAATAACACCATTGTCATCAATGGTCATATTTTCTGACGCTGGAATAACTGGCAATCCGGGCATGCGCATCATTGCACCTAAAATAGGAATTACAAACCCTGCTCCTGCCGCAATTTCAATTTCACGCACGGTAATTGTAAAACCTTTTGGTCTTCCTATTAACTTGTCATCATCAGAAAAAGACTTTTGCGTTTTTGCCATACAAACTGCAAAATCATTAAATCCTAAGCGATCAATTCTTTTAAGATTTAACAAAGCCTTGCTCTCATAAAGCACTTTTTCTGCGCCATAAATTTCTTTCGCAATAATTTCAATTTTATCTTTAATCGGAGATTTCCAATCATATAAAGGTTTGTATTGTGTTGCTTTATTTTCTACAATGGCAACCACTGCATTCGCTAGTTCCTTGGTTCCTTCTCCCCCTTTTGCCCAACCTTTAGATAAAATAGCGTGCACGCCTAAACTTGCGCATTTATCGATTACAAAACTCACTTCTTCAATAGTATCTGAAACAAAAGAATTGACAGCCACTACTGGTTCTATATGAAACTTTCTAATATTTTCTATGTGCTTTTCAAGATTGTCGAAACCTCTTTTAACCTTTTCTAAATCTGGTGTGTTATATGCTTCTTTAGACGCACCTCCATGATGCCGTAAAGCTCTAACTGTTGCCACTAAAACAACACATTTAGGATTTAAGTTTGCAAACTGAGACTTGATATTCAAGAATTTTTCTGCGCCTAAATCTGCACCAAAACCCGCCTCTGTAACTACATAATTAGATAAGGATAGTCCCATTTTAGTTGCCAAAATAGAATTTGTTCCTTGCGCAATGTTTGCAAAAGGCCCACCATGAATAATTGCTGGGTTTCCCTCTAAAGTCTGAACTAAATTGGGTTTTATCGCATCTTTTAATAAAATAGCCATGGCATTTTCAGCCTTTAAATCTCTTGCAAAAATGGGTTTCTTATCAAACGTAAATCCTATCAATATATTCCCTAAGCGCTCTTTTAAGTTCCCGAGACTAGAAGCCATGCAAAGAATAGCCATAACCTCAGAAGCTGGGGTAATATTAAAACTATCTTGTCTTGGTACTCCATTTGCAGTACCACCTAAACCAATAGTAATGTCTCGCAAGGCACGGTCATTCATATCAATAACACGTTTCCAAAGAATGGTTCTTGCATCTAGATTTAAGCTGTTTGTTTTACTTTGAAGATTATTATCAATTAAAGCAGCTAACAAATTATTCGCTTTTTCAATGGCGTTAAAATCGCCTGTAAAATGCAGGTTAATATCTTCCATCGGTAAAACTTGTGAATATCCACCTCCGGCAGCACCGCCTTTTATTCCGAAAACAGGACCCAAAGACGGCTCTCTTAAAACCACCATTGCTTGCTTTCCTATTTTATTTAAACCTTCTGTAAGACCAATAGAAACAGTTGTTTTTCCTTCGCCTGCTGGTGTTGGAGTTAGTGCGGTAACTAAAATTAAATTATTCCGACTTACTTTTTCATCATCAATTAAGGATAAAGGTAATTTAGCCTTGTACTTTCCGTACATCTCTAAATCATCTTCTGCTACCTGTAGCTTATTAGCGATTACTTTGATGTGTTGAAGTCTTCTTGCTTGTGCAATTATAATATCAGATTGAAATGCCATGTACAGAATTTAAGTATTATACTATTAAATTTAAAATAATAAATATAACAAATTTTAAGACTTCTGATATTTTAAAACTTCGCAACAAAAAAAAATCAAAGAAAGAGAAACACAAATGTCTTAAAATAATTGTATAGACTACATTGAAATACTATATTTGCTCGTTTTAAAAAAAAGAAAGTCGACCAAAAAAATAGAAGATGCAAAACAAAGGACTTATTAAAGTATTCGCAATCCTTTTTGGATTAGTGAGTTTATATCAATTATCATTCACATTTTTTGCAAACAGCGTAGAAGATGATGCTAAAGTATATGCAGAAGGAAAGGTAACAGATAATGATGCAAGAAAGAAAGCTAATTTCGAAAGAAAATACCTAGACAGTGTTGCAAACAAAGAAATCATCAATGTAGGTATTGCACAATATACTTTTGAAGAGGTGAGAGATAAAGAAATGAACCTTGGTCTTGATTTAAAAGGTGGTATTAATGCTATTTTACAAGTTTCTGTACAAGAAGTTTTAAAGAATTTATCTAACGATTCTAAAAATGAAGCTTTTAACGCAGCCTTAACAGCCGCAGATGCAAAGCAAAAAAGCAGTAATGAGAATTATTTGGATTTATTTTTTCAAGAATTTGAAACGATTGCTGGTGACACAAAATTAAGCGATCCTGCTATTTTTGGAACCAAAGCTTTAAGCGATAAGATATCGTTTAATGAAGATAATATTTCAGTTAAAGAAACTTTACAACAAGAAATTAATAGTTCTATTGGTACTGCTTTTGAAGTACTAAGAAGTAGAATTGATAAATTTGGAGTAGCGTCTCCTAATATTCAAAGAATTGGAAACTCTGGTAGAATTCAAATTGAATTACCAGGTGCACAAGATATTGATCGTGTAACTTCTTTAATTACTAGTAAAGCAGAATTACAGTTTTGGGAAGTGTATTCTAATGCAGAGGTTTTACAATACTTATCTCTTGCAAATGCAAAATCTATAGAATTATTAAAAGATACTTCTGTAACAGAAAAAGTTGAAGCAGTTGTTGAAAAAGATGATATTGATGACTTGTTAGGAACAACAATAGATTCTACGCAAGTAGATCAAAAAATGTTATTCTCTTATTTAAGTCCAATGCAAGCACAACTAAGTTCTACTATTGGGTATGCTAATGTTTTAGATACAGCAACAGTAAATAGCTTATTAAAAAATAAAGAAATTAGAGATTTACTGCCTAATGAATTGCGTTATGTAAAATTCTTATGGGATTACAAATCATTCTCTACACAGCCACAAACTGAAAATGCGACTGCAGATTTTGAAGCAAATGAATTGGTTGCTTTGTATGCAATTAAATCGAACAGAAATGATGTTGCCCCTTTAGAAGGTGATGTTATTTTAGATGCTTCTCAAGTTTTTAGTCAATTAAATAAACCTGAGGTAAGCATGACCATGAATAGTGGTGCATCTAAAGCTTGGGCAAAATTAACAACGGACTTGGCTGCTCAGAAAAATAAATTTATTGCGGTCGTATTAGATGACAACGTCTATACTGCACCAACCGTAAACAATGCAATTACAGGTGGTAGCACTTCTATCTCTGGAGGTAGCATGACTATTACCGAAGCAGAAGATATTGCTACTGTATTAAAGGCTGGTAAACTGCCTGCTGCTGCAAGAATTATTCAAGCAGAAGTTGTAGGTCCCTCTTTAGGACAAGAGTCTATAGATGCTTCTATCAATTCATTTGGTTTGGCGATTATCTTAGTTTTACTATGGATGATTTTATACTACGGTAAAGCAGGTATATATGCTGACATTGCATTGGCGGTAAACATCTTATTTATCTTTGGTATAC
>JBLHIE010000083.1:0-6839 GCA_047614925.1 Arenicella sp. | reverse complement strand
GTGCAAACAGACGCTGCTGTTAGAAAATTAGCAAGCATGTATCCTTATGATAATTTTGCTGATGAAGGTCATGATGAAGATATTACATTACGTTCTAGCATCAATGAAGTTTCTGAAGCTTTAGAAAAAGAAATTGATGAGCGCTTAACCATCGCAGGAATTGAAGTTTTAGAAGCAAGGATTGGGTATTTGGCTTATGCAAACGAAATTGCATCTGCCATGCTAAAAAGACAACAGGCTACTGCAATTGTAGCGGCAAGACATAAAATTGTGCAAGGCGCTGTAGAAATGGTAGAAATGGCTTTACTAGAATTAAGCAAAAGGCAAATTGTAGAGTTAGATGATGAACGCAAAGCGGCTATGGTAAGTAATTTGTTAGTAATTCTGTGTGGAGATAAAGAAGCGACACCTGTTGTGAATACGGGTACTTTAAGTCATTAAATTCTTTAGGTAAAATAAATATTTTAAAATTTAAATTCTAAATTAAAAAACGTGAAAGAATATAAAGTAGTAACCTTAAAATTGGGCTTTAGAAATAGAATTCAAAAATTTGAAGATGTATTGAATCAATATGCTAGGGAAGGATGGATTTTAAAAGAAATACCTCAAGGCTGGAATTCTATTGTTTTGGAAAGAGACAAAAATAGATAATATGAAAGTTTTTAAAGAAGAACAACGTTTCAAACAAACCTGGTTAATCATTCTTCTAACGGTTAGTATTTTCGCATCCGTTGCAGTAATTACGCAAGAATATTTAGAAGAGAATTCTAAAATGACCACCAATGAGTTTGTGCTCACGTTAATAGGAATCACAATTTCTGTTGCCTTCATTTTTTTCTTTAAACTAAAAACTAGAATCGATGAAAAAGGAATTCACTATCAATTCGCACCTTTTCATTTCAAACTTAAAGTTGTTGCTTGGACATCCATAGAAAAGGCAACTGTTAGAACTTATGATCCAATAGGAGAATATGGTGGTTGGGGTTTAAAAGGTGGCTTTCTTTGGAGTAAAGAAAAAGGGAGCTGTATCACTATTTCTAATGATATTGGTATTCAGCTACTCCTAAAAAATGGCAAAAAGTTATTAATTGGTACCCAGAAAAAAGAGGAGGCAATTCAGATTTTAAAAACGTACAAAGGAAAGTTAAATGAATAAAACTCAAAAAACAATTCTATTAACTAGCGCAATATTTACTATTGCTTCATGGCTTTATGTATTATTTAATTACAGCACGTTGCCTAATGAAATAGTTAGCCACATGAATTTTAAGGGAGATGTAAATAGATACGATGATAAAAGTACGCTTTGGTTTGTATTGACAATTTTCACTGCAATTCAATTTTTAATATTTTGGATATCACAAAAACAAGTTTCACCAACGGACAATTTTAAAAACACAGATATTCAAAAAACAGTATCTCTATTTACTTTAATTTATAGTTCCTTTATATTGATAGGTATTATTTTTGTAACGATAGAAAAAACTCAAAATCCTTTATTTGACACAAGCTGGTTGCTATACGCTGTTGTTTTTACCACTTTATTATATCTCATCAAATTAGTCTCTTTCATCTATAAAAATTTAACTTCATGATTAGAATTGTAAAATTTTTAATTCTTTACTTATTCGCAACCCCAGGTGTATTTTCACAAATACAATCGGAAGAAATCTCATTACAAAACAAAGAAATTCAATTATTAGGAACACTCACATATTCTCAAGAAAACACTCCTTTAATCGTTTGGGTGCATGGTTCTGGCCCTGTCGATAGAAATGGCAATCAGCTGGCACAAAATGTAAATGCAAACTACATTAAACAATTTAGAAATGCCGTAAATAAAGAAAATATTGCCTTTTTTAGTTATGATAAAAGAACGGCAAATAAAGAAAATCGTGCTTTTTTAAAAGACACAAAAGTAATCGATTTTGCTATGGATGCACAGGTAGTAATCCGTCATTTTAAAAACAAAAAACAGTTTTCTAAGATTGTTTTAATTGGCCATAGTCAAGGTTCTCTTGTGGGCATGCTCGCATCAAAAAACATAGACAAATATATTTCTATTGCTGGTGCCGGCAAAACAATTGATAACATAATGGTACAGCAGATAAGCAAGAGCAACCCTACTTTAGGTACAGCTGCAAAAAAACAATTTGACACCTTAAGAATGAAAGGAAAAATTGAGGTTATACATCCGTTTTTAATAAGCATATTCGCAAAACCAATGCAATCTTTTTGGCTCTCTTGGATGATGTTAGATCCTTTAGAAGAAATAAAAAAACTAAGCATGCCTGTTTTAATTATTAATGGAGATAAAGATCTTCAAGTAGAAATAGAAAATGCGGAAGCATTACATGCAGTATGTTTAAAGTCTGAATTGGTACTTATAAAAAACATGAATCATGTTTTAAAAGACATTCAGAAAGACGAAGACAATCTATCTTCCTATTATAAGGGTACATTTCAAATTTCAGAAAAACTAATTGAAACCATCGTTTCATTTGTAAAAAAGTAAAAATGGGAAAGAAAAAAGCATTCGCTTTGCGAGTTAATGAAGACCTACTAAAGGCTATTGAAAAATGGGCTGCAGCTGAGTTTCGTTCTACAAACGGACAAGTAGAATGGATGCTAACGCAAGCCTTAAAAGACGCAAAACGCGATTCTAAAAAAAGTGAAGAATAGCTTTCTAAAATACTTAACAAACGAAGGTGTATCACTTCATTCTCAAAATAACTACCTATAAAACTGTTAAAAAGCATACAATGCATCTTGAATGTTTTCTATTTTGTACCTTGACCTATTATTTATAAATCAACAAACCTATTCTTATGAAAAAACTAATTACGCTGCTTTTTTTATGCACTACCCCGCTCCTGTTTTCACAGGAGTTTTCTATGGATTTAGTAAAAAACATGAAACCTCGAAATATTGGTCCTGGCGGCATGTCCGGACGTGTAACTTCTATTGACGTTGTAGAAGCAAATCCAGAAATAATGTACGTTGGTACTGCTTCCGGTGGTATTTGGAAATCTACTTCTGGTGGTGTTAAATGGGATCCCATTTTCGAAAAAGAGTTAACGGCCTCTATTGGTGCCGTTGCTATTCAACAATCAAATCCGAGTGTAATTTGGGCAGGAACAGGAGAAGGAAATCCTAGAAATAGTCTAAACGGTGGTTTTGGAATTTACAAATCTTTAGATGCTGGAAAGACATGGAAAAGCATGGGTTTAGAAAAAACACGTCATATACATAGAGTACTTATAGATCCTACAAATCCTGATATTGTATACGTTGGCGCAATTGGTTCACCTTGGGGAGAGCACAAAGAGCGTGGTGTTTATAAAACGGTTGATGGAGGAAAAAGCTGGAAACAAATTTTATTTACAAATAATAAATCTGGTGCAGCAGATTTAATTATGGATCCTAAAAATCCGAATAAAATAATAGCTTCTATGTGGGAACACAAACGTGATCCTTGGTTTTTTAAATCTGGTGGTGCTGGAAGTGGTGTATATATTACCCACGATGGTGGAGATAATTGGAAACAAATTACTGAAAAAGAAGGTTTCCCTAAAGGGGAATTGGGTAGAATTGGTGTTGCGATTGCACCCAGCAATCCTGATATCATTTATGCTTTGGTAGAAGCGAAGAAAAATGCACTTTATAAAAGTGAAGATGGTGGCTTTAAATGGAAAAAAATAAACGAGAAACCTGGTATTGGAAATCGTCCTTTTTATTATTCAGAAATTTATGTAGATCCACAAAATGAAAATAGATTATATACCGTTTTTACCTATATAAATGTGTCTCAAGATGGCGGAAAAAGCTTCAATGAATTAATGCCTGCTTATGGTGTAGACAACGGTGTACATCCAGATCATCATGCCTGGTGGATTGATCCAAATAATGGTAAATTCATGATTGATGGAAATGATGGTGGTTTAAACATTACAAAAGATGGTGGTAAATCATGGCGTTTTATTGGGAATATTCCGGTAGCACAGTTTTACCATATCAATGTAGACAACGAATTTCCGTATAATGTATATGGCGGAATGCAAGACAATGGTTCTTGGAGAGGTCCTGCATATGTTTGGAAAGATCAAGGAATTAGAAATTCTTATTGGCAAGAATTAAGTTTTGGTGATGGTTTTGATGTAGTGCCAGATAAAGACGACTCAAGATACGGTTGGTCTATGAGCCAGCAAGGTTCTGTAGTACGTTATGACCATATTACAGGAAATAATTATTCAGTAAAACCAACGCATACAGATGCCAATGTACAATTACGTTTCAATTGGAATGCTGCCATACAAATGGATCCTTTTGATAATAATACGCTTTATTTTGGAAGTCAGTTTGTACATAAATCAACAGACAAAGGGTTGACTTGGTCTGTTATTTCACCTGATTTATCTACCAATGATCCAGAAAAATTAAAACAAGCAGAAAGTGGTGGTTTGACAATGGATGCTACAGGTGCAGAAAATCACTGTACAATATTGGTGATAGAACCTTCCATTTTACAAAAAGATATTTTGTGGGCGGCAACAGATGACGGACAAGTACACCTCACGAAAGATGGCGGCACGACTTGGACGAATGTTGCAAAAAACTTAAAAGGTTTGCCAGAAAATAGCTGGATTACCCAAATTAAAGCGTCTAACAAAAATAAAGGAGAAGCACTTTTAATAGCGAATGACTACAGACGTTTCAACTACACTCCGTATGCCTATAGAACCAAAAATTACGGTAAATCTTGGGAACGTATTGTAGATGGAAATGATGTACAAAGTTATGCCTTGTGTATCGTTGAAGACCCTGAAAATGAAAACTTACTTTTCTTAGGAACAGATGATGGTTTATATATCTCTGTAAATGCGGGTGATAAATGGACAAAATGGACAGAAGGTTTTCCAACAGTTCCCGTAAAAGATTTGGTGATTCACCCAAGAGAACATGATTTAATTATTGGAACCTTCGGACGAGCAGCATGGGTTTTAGACGACATTAGACCTCTTAGAGCAATGGCAAACAAAAATATAAGCACTAAAAAATTAGTGCTATATGCTCCGCCAACTGCATACCAAGCAAAAAACCAGCAACCTACAGGAAGTAGGTTTGGCGCAGATGCCTTATACCAAGGGGAAAACAGAAGAGGTGGCGCGTTAATTTCTTACTATATTGAAATTCCAGAAAAAGGAAAAGAAACTGATGATGATGATAAAAAAGAGGCAAGAGACGAGAAACAGGATAAAAATAAAATCAAATATGACTCTATTAAACTAGCTATTTTTGACGGTGAAAGGCAAATTAGAACTTTAAAGTTTAAAACTCCTAAAGAAAGCGGAGTTCACAAGACTTCTTGGTATTTAAACGAAAAAGGCGTTGCCAGAGCTTCTAGAAAAATTTCGAAATCTAAAAGAGAACCTAGCGGAGTTTCTGTAAAACCAGGAATCTATCAATTAAAAATGACCTTTGGAGAAGCTATTTCTGAGCAAACGATTAAAGTTGAATTTGATCCGAGATTAGAAATTTCTGAAGCAGCTATCAATCAAAAATATGATGCAAGTAAGGTCCTAGAAACCTATCAAGAAAAGATTGCAGCTGTTGTTAAGCAATTGGTAGAAAGTAAAAATACGGCGACTGCTATGAAATCTCAACTCTCTAAAGAAGATGCTTCAGCAGACTCAAGTAACAAGAAGTACAAAGAAGAAATAAAAGCATCCACAACAATTATTAAAAAAATTGATACTTTAATTGCAAAGTATTTAGGTACTGTAGATAAAAGACAAGGAATTACTAGAAACCCTGAAATTACTGTAAATCAGCGTTTTGGTCAAGTAAGTTATTATGTTCGTTCTCGATTTGGAGAGCAGACAACTACAGAAACTGTTTTAATGAATCAATTTATAACAGCGTTTAAAAAAGCAGTTACTGAAACAAATGCTTTCTTTAATAAAGATTGGATAGCCTACAAGGCAAAAACAGAAACTATTAAAATTTCTCCTTTTAAAGAAACAAAAATCTATTCTATAGACTAGTTTAAAATATGAAGAATATTCTTTTAATTTTGTTCTTGAGTTTTATGGTTACTAAAACTCAAGGACAAAAATCACCTAAAAATCAAATAGGAACCTGGTATATGTACAACGGTTCTCACAAACTCTCAGAGAAATACTCCTTAAAAACAATGGCACATTTTCGCTACTTTGAATTGGCTAGCGAGTTTCAGCAAGAAATATACAGACTGGGTATGAATTATACTTTTAATCCCAAAACCAATATAACTTTAGGCATAAGTTACGCTACTGCAGATGTTGCGTATGATACTTCTTCTGTAAATTTATATGAATCTCGTTTTTATGAAGACCTGAATTTAAAATCGAATTGGCACAAATTTATAGCAAAACACCGCTTCCGGTTAGAGCAACGCTTTATTCATAAAAATAGCACTACAGACGAATTCCAAAATTGGTTGCGTTATAATTTAAATGTAAGTTACCCCCTTTCTAAAACATGGAGCGCTTATGTTTTTAATGAAATTTTCATAAACCTACACAGTCATAAAAGGTTTGCCCAAAACTGGACGGGTGCTGGTTTTCTTTACAAATGGAATCAGAACATCAAACTTAAAATGGGTTATTTTCAAATTAAAACACCAACTATTGTTTTTAAAAGAGTGCAACTGGGCGTTATCATAAACACTGACTTCTCTAAAAAAAGAATTTAAGTATGAAACCAATATTTACAAATGATGCCATTGTTTTTGGTGTATTAATGCTCTCTTTAGGCTTTGTCTTCTATACAGAAAGTTTAAAAACGGGCTTTTGGCCTAA
>JBLHIE010000082.1:0-6891 GCA_047614925.1 Arenicella sp. | reverse complement strand
TCTCCTGGAGAAATGATTATTTATGAAGGAAGAAAATTTAAGTCTTATAGAGGTATGGGATCTGTAGAAGCAATGAAACAAGGTTCTAAAGATCGATATTTTCAAGATGTAGAAGCAGATATAAAGAAGTTAGTTCCTGAAGGAATTGTAGGTAGAGTGCCTTATAAAGGAGATTTAGATGAAAGCATCCATCAGTTTATTGGTGGTTTGCGTGCAGGAATGGGATATTGTGGCGCAAAAGATATCGAAACCTTAAAAGAAACGGGTAGATTCGTTAGAATTACTGCTAGTGGAATTAATGAGAGTCATCCGCATGATGTTCATATTACAAAGGAGTCTCCTAACTATAGTAGAAGATAAACTAGATAAATTATATATTTTAAAAGCCCAAGAGTTAACTCTTGGGCTTTTTTGTTTTTATACTTTTAGTAAACTCATAAATCTATGTTAAACTACCACATATAAATTATTTGAATTCCTATATTTGTTTTCAAACTAAACGCTTATCCATATGAAAAAACTACTACTTCTTTTCTTATTCGTGTCTTTTTCAATGTCTGCTCAAAAAGTAGATTTGTCCTATTATTTACCAAAAGACGTTACGTACAACCAAAGCATTCCAACACCAGCCTCTGTTATAGGACATGAAGTAGGCGAGTGGCACATTACACACGATAAATTGGTAACATATATGAAAGCGCTCGCAGCATCCTCAGATAGAATAGCTATTGAAGATAGAGGCAACACTTTTGAAGACAGGCCTTTGTTATTATTAACAATTACGTCGCCTAAGAATCATCAGAACCTAGAAAGTATTCGAAAAACACATATAGATGCAACCAATAACGATAACGTTGTTATTTCAGACAACCCTATTGTGGTGTACCAAGGGTTTTCAATCCACGGAAACGAACCGAGTGGTTCAAATGCAGCATTGGCAGTGGCCTATTATTTAGCTGCCGCAGAAGGAACAGAAGTGGATGATTTGTTGAACAATGCCGTTATTTTATTTGATCCTTCTTTTAATCCGGATGGTTTGCAGCGTTTTGCATATTGGGCAAATACCAATAGAAGTAAAAACATCAATCCAGATCCAAATGATAGAGAATATACAGAAGTTTGGCCAAGAGGAAGAACCAACCATTATCAGTTTGATATGAACAGAGATTGGTTGCCAGTGCAATTGCCAGAGAGCAAAGCAAGAATTGCAAGCTTTCATAAATGGTTGCCAAATATTCTGACAGATCATCATGAAATGGGGAGCAATTCAAGTTTCTTTTTTCAGCCAGGAATTCCGAGTAGAACAAATCCGTTAACACCTCAAATGAATCAGGATTTAACAAAAGAAATTGCAACGTACCATGCAAAAGCTTTAGATAAAATTGGTTCTCTGTATTATTCAGAAGAAAGTTATGATGATTTTTATTACGGAAAAGGTTCTACGTTTCCAGACATCAACGGAAGTATTGGTATTTTATTTGAACAAGGAAGCTCTAGGGGGCATGCACAAGAAACTGTAAATGGTATCTTAACATTTCCGTTTACCATTAGAAATCAGTTTACTGCAGCATTATCTACTTTAGAAGCTGCGCGTAAAATTAGAACTAAAATTTTACAATATCAGCAAGATTTTTATAAAGAGTCTAGAAGTTCAGGTGCAGATAAAGCAATCGTTTTTGGTGATGAAAAAGATGCCGCTACAAGCTATCATTTGGCGGAAGTTTTAACACGTCATCAGATTAAAATTCACGAATTAAAAGAAGATTTTACTGAAAACGGAAAAACCTTTAAAAAAGGATATAGTTATGTGGTTCCTATGAATCAGAAGAATCAGCGTTTGGTTAAAGCGATGTTCGATGTAAGAAAAACGTTTAAAGATAGTTTGTTTTATGATGTATCCGCATGGACTTTTAACCATGCATTTGGAGTGGATTATGCCGAAAATATTTCCCTTAAAAAAGCGGGCAATGAAATTTCTGATTTGAAGATGAAAGAAGGAATGGTTTCTTTTAAAAGTGAGTATGGATATTTAATGTCTTGGAATGAGTATTACACACCAAAAGCTTTAAATGCAATTCTACAAAAAGGCTTGCGTGCAAAAGTTTCAATGAAGAATTTTAAAAATGGGGGTATTTCGTATGAGTACGGAACTGTTTTTGTACCTGTTCAGAATCAGGACTTAAATGCATTGGAATTGTATCAATTTTTACAAACAACGGCAGCGGAAAGTCATGTTACTATAAACGGAGTTAACACGGGATTAAATGATGGAATTGATTTAGGAAGTAATAACTTTAGTAATATTAAGAATCAGAAAGTAGCGATGTTGGTTGGAGATGGAATTGCAGGAAACGATTCTGGAGAAATCTGGCATTTGCTAGACCAGCGTTTTGACATGTCTTTAACACGTTTAGATATGAGTTATTTTACAAAAATAGACATTAGCAAATACACAGCAATTGTAATTCCTAGTAGTTACAATTTAGGGAAAACAGCAGAAGAGAAACTGAAAACTTGGGTTAAAAATGGAGGGGTACTAATTGGATATAAAAACACCGCAAAATGGTTGGCTAAAAGTAAGTTTATCAGTTTAAATTTTGAGAAGACGAAGATGGATACCATTCAAAATGTTTCTTTTGAAAACAAATCTTTGAAATCAGGAGCACAGGTTATTGGAGGTGCTATTTTTGAAGCGCATGTAGACCGTTCTCATCCTATAAATTTTGGATATAAAAATGACAAGTTAGCCTTGTTTAGAAACTCCACGTTGTTTATAACAGCCGATTCTAAAAGCTTTAACAATCCTATTCAATATACTTCAGAACCTTTGTTAAGTGGCTATATTTCTGCAGAAAATGCAAAAGTAATTAAAAACACAGTTCCCTTTAAAGTAGAAAGATTAGGTAGCGGAAGAGTTGTTGTGTTTACAGACAATACTAATTTTAGAGCCTTTTGGTACGGAACAAATAAGTTGTTAATGAATGCTATTTTCTTTGGAGATAAGATGTAGTAATTAGTAGGCAGTTGCAGTAAGCATTTACAGCAGTAAATAACAGTTTATAACATGCTGTCATTTCGAGCAGTTTTGATTTTTTATCAAAATTGAAGCGAGCAGTTTTTAGCATGTAAGTTTGCAAATTAGAGAGTACGCTCGTTTTAAGATAAAATGAACGTACTCTCTAATTTTTTACATTTTCTTTTGTTATTTGTAACAAAATAGTCAATAATTCGTCTTTTATATGCACCGTCAACCAAAACTACATTATGAGCTTTTTTAGAGTTTTATTTGCAATTATTTTTCCACCACTTTCCGTTATAGATAAAGGTTGTGGCTCTGTGATTATAATTTTTTTATTGACACTTTGTGGTTGGATTCCTGGAGTTATTGGTGCTTTGGTCATTTTAAACAATCCTAAAAATTGATTTTAAACGAAGATCTAACGTATTTGTTCCCCATTTTTAACCTCTTTGGTAGCCTGCAGTAAAACGACTTTTCCTTGGGTGTTATAAATACCTAAAACTAAGACTTCACTCATAAAATTAGCAATTTGTCTTGGCTTAAAATTTACAATAGCAGACACTTGTTTGTGCAGTAAATCTTCTTTTGTATATAAATCTGTAATTTGAGCACTTGTTTTTTTTATTCCCAAAGCGCCAAAGTCTATTTTAAGTTGATACGCAGGTTTTCTAGCTTTTGGAAAATCATTTACTTCAATAATAGTTCCTATTCTAAGATCCACTTTTAGAAAATCTTCAAAGGTAATTTCTTCTTTCATTCTATTTTTTCTTATTGCCTAATTTCTGAATAACCCAAAGAGGGCCAATCAATAAAAATTGTAAGTCTTTTGCAAAAGAGGGTTTTTTACCTTCTATTTTATGTCCCCAGAATTGACCAATCCAACCGATAACAAAAATAGTGATCGATGCATACAAGAGGTTCATATTGTTGCCCAACCAAAAATTACCAATAATACAAAGGAGCATTACAAAAAGCATTTCTATAAAATACCAAAAACCCAAACGCAGGTAAAAGAAAGAGATGAGAACGCCAATAATAGCTGCCCAATTTTCTACTAACGGGTTGTACAAACCAAAGGTACTTTCTAAAAAAGTAGTTGGGATGCTCATTAAAAGTCCGATTACACTAAAGAAAATTACGGGAACACAAATGTAATGTACAAGTTGATTGGTTTCATTTTGATGACTTACGGCATACTCATCAAACCATTGTTGTGCAGTTTTCATATTTTTAAAATTAGAATTTAAAGATATGAGTATTTTAATACATATAAAAATAAAAGATATGTAAAGCGAGGTATGCTCTTTTGTATTCTTTTGTAATTTGCTGGCCCCGTTTATTTTGGACTAAGTTGTTTCAAATTTCTTAAAGAACTGCGATTTTCTGGATTTATAGACAAGGCATTTTTATAATTTGCAATAGCGTTTGTAGTGTCTTTTATTTTTAAATAGGCAGCTCCTAAACTGTTATACGTATTTGAACTTTTAGGGTATAAAACAATATTTATTTTGAAGATCTCAATAGCATTTTTAAAATTGTTTTGGTTGAGATAGTTGTAACCAACTTTGTTTAAAACACTTTCTTCAATAGAAGGGTCTAAAGAATTTTTTTGCTGAATTTTTTTAAAAGCATTCATTGCATTCTCAAATTCTGCTGCTTGAAAATATTCTGTTGGCGTCTTTTCACCGGTACGCATCTTTTTAAAAGAATATTGAACTCCGTCATGCGCTGTTTTTTTAGCCAATTCAATATGCATTATCGGCAACGAAATAAATAGTATTTTTTCGTTTAGTTCTCTCATGTAATAACAGCTATCATTCACTTTTAAAGGCTGAATATCTTCTTTACCACGCCACTTTATAAGTAAGACTTTTTCTTTAAAATAGACCTCTATAACTTCATTGGCATTGAATAAATAACGTCCGGTGGTTGCGCTTATAAAGGCATCAGAATTTTTAGAAGAGGAGCAACTTAGGTAGGTTAAAAGTAAAAATAATAAGAGTACATAGTTTTTCATAACAGGCTTGATTGTTTGCATTGTATAGACGACTCATCAAAAGGTTTTGTTACAATTTTCATCGAACAAATGACATTTTATATTTCGACAACTTGATATTTCTCTTCTTTTTTTTAATCAAAATGACCTTGTATCTCTCAGGTTTTATGCTGATACAATTCCAATCATTATTTCGAAATACACTTTATAAGCTTTCGAAATTTCAGAAGATAAATCTCTATAAACCTGATACTTTCTTTTATGAACGCTAAGAAATACTTTTAACAAAGTTTAAGAATACTTTTTTATGTAACTCAAGGTCTAAATCAGGAGATAGAGAAGCACGCACAATATAATCTTTGTCGCCCTCTTTGGTGGTTCCTTGAGTAGAGGTTGCAGGAATCGTCCAATAACAACCTTTTAATTGTCCGTAACTCACACAGAATTTACTTTCAGTAGGAATTTCTGTAATCATTAAATTGATTAATTTTAAATTCAATGCTCGTTTATGGCTTTCTCGTTCCTCATCTGTATTTCCTCTGGTAGGAAGGTCTAATGAAAAGACAGAAGGTGTAAAACCCTGTGCTGCCAATTCTTCGGAAACAAAATTAATTTTTGCAGTTGGTAACGTATCGATTATAAAATTGACAAATGCGCGGGTATTTTTATATGCATCTTCAATTCTTTGGTTCATAGAAGGCAATTGCTTTGCCAATATTTCCATTTGAAGCAATGTTGCTTCATTATCACAAAGCTGAAGGTGCAAGTCTATTTTTTCCATTAAAGTGGCTGTTTTTAGATTTCCTACAGCATAACCAGCCGTACATTTTCCGCCACTAGGAAATTTAGAGCCACTCGCATACGAAATGGTTCTGATATCAGATAGGATTGCATTTTCACCTAAGAAATGAACATTCGGACAAAAAGTTTGGTCTAAAATAAAAACAGGATCTATTGCAATGCCGCCATCGGTAGTTGTACGTTCTTTACTTAAAACTTCTTTTAGTTTATTTAGGTCTGGCACTTCAACTCTTGGGTTTGTAGGAATTTCGGCAATGATATAAGGCACGCTGTCTTCCTTGGCAATTTTAGTCAAAACGGTATCAATACTTTGTACCATGTCATTATCGCCATCTACAGGTAAATCTACTACTTCAACCATATCTAAACAGGCAGCAACACGTCTTGCTTGGTCATTTGTACCCCCATAACAGTTTGGCGGAACAATAATTTTAATGGCTTTTCCTGGGTGTTTTTCCAACGCGTCATGAATCAGTCCCATCATAATTGCATACTGTATAGACAAACCACTAGAGCCAACTAGAGGTTTTGTAGTAGTACCATTAATTTGTTTAATGGAATTTAAAACACTTATTTTGTTCGCTTTAAAGTTGTTTTCTGGATGAATAATAGCTGTGACTGTAACGAATGATTTTAATGCAGCAAGAGAATTTATAGGCGTCATTGCAATGGTTTCTCTTCTTCTTACATGTTGTATGTCTGAAATATAATGCTCGTTTTGGGCACCATTTACAACCAACATACTTCCTAGGTTTGTATAGGTATGAATGTGGAAATCGATATTTTTAGTACTGCTAAAATTGGTTATTTTTTCTTGTTCAGAAATAAAAATGCTGCTGCCTTCAAAAGCAGAAACGGTGGCAATGTCTTCAACTTTATGTACTTCAAAATTATAGCCGTATACCGTTCTTAAAATATCAGCATCAAAAAAGGCTGGCAATTTATTGGTATAATTAATTTGGGTTTTTTTATTTTCTAATAAGTTCTTCCTAAGAATTGCTAAAATAGGAATTGTCTGTGATGAAAAACTAATTACATTTTCAGATTTCTGATGGCTTAATTTTGCAATTGTCCA
>JBLHIE010000081.1:0-6999 GCA_047614925.1 Arenicella sp. | reverse complement strand
CATACAAACACAATTCACAACTAAATAACCAACTTTAATTAATTTGCTGTTTTTAATTTCAAAACATTTGACTTAAATTTTCAAACAATTTTATAGTTTGGTTCGAGAATAGGTCAATTTGGTGTACTACAGCCTTCAGCTTTTTTTAGTTGGAGGTTTTTTATTTACAACAAATACATGTTTTTTTTGAGTATTACTGTTTTTTTAATATTCACAATATTCTTATATTTACAATACTATTTAAAGTAAAAAAACTATTTTGAAAAAAATAATATATCTCTTCCTTCTAATTAATTCTATAAACATAGCTGCACAAAGTAAATCAGCTCCAAAAGAATCCATCTACGACATTAAGATTGAGGGAATAGACGGTAAAATTATCGATCTTAAAAAATACAAGGGAAAAAAAATATTGTTCGTAAATGTAGCTTCTGAATGCGGTTTTACAAAGCAATACGATGGTTTGCAAGAATTGTATAGCACTTATAAAAATAAATTAGTAGTTATTGGTTTGCCTTGCAATCAGTTTGGTGGCCAAGAACCCGGGGCCGCAGAAGAAATTCAAACTTTTTGTCGCTTAAATTTTGGAGTAGATTTTCCGTTAACTACTAAAATTAAAGTAAAAGGAAAAGGGCAACACGAATTGTATGCGTGGTTGACTACAAAAGCCAAAAACGGAAAAAAGAATTCTTCTGTAAAATGGAATTTTCAAAAATACTTAATTGATGAAAACGGAATGTTTCTAGACGTTTTTTACTCTATGACAAAACCAATGAGTAAAAAAATTGTCAAATTAATTTAAAAGAGTTTCAGAGACTAAATACTGTAATTCCAATAAAAAACATTGCTTGAGATAAACAAATAGTACCTTATTATTTTAGATCGGTCTCCTTCCATCTTCTTTTGCTCTCCTAAGAACGAATAGTAATTAATACAATTTAAAAAGTGGACCCTATTTTAACAGCAATTGTCTGTATTGCGCTATGAATGCGCGATAGCAAAAGCAAAGAGGGGCAATCCGAACATACTTTTTTAAAATAGAAACCCTAACTGACCTAGGTCAGCCACTCCCTTTATAAGCAAATGTATCTTTGAGATTCTAAACAAATAAAAGTTCTTTGATAGTTTATAGTTCTTATTACCTAGTAAGTAACGCGCTTTAGGTTTTAGATTTAGCTTAAATTTCTAAAAAAACAGGTTCTAAATAACGAGAAGTCTTAACCCCTATTTAGCACACTCAAAGAAGTTAAAATCTTTAAAAAACAACCTTTTTTCAAAACAAAATTCTAGAAGGTAATTGCTCTTTTTTTTAATCCTTATGCAAAAATTATTTGAAACTAATAAAAATTGATAAAAAAATAAAACAATTATAGCAATCGGGAAGATGCGTCATCCCTCTTTTATTTTAAATAAATTTTTATTAGGAGGCAGTTTATAAAACAAAGCAGCAGAAAGACAGTCGTGTATTCGTATTAAAATTTGGGGTACTTACTTGTTACCCTAAAGAAAAACTTGAAAGCCAAACGCTATAAAATAAAGACAGCATCAATTTAAGATTGTTTCAAATGTACTAACAAAACTAAATATTAAAAAAGACCTTAATTACGTAATCCTAAAAAAACGTTTCGTTTAAGGTCCAAAAGAAAAAACAGCTCTAAATACCAACTTTCAGAAAATAAGAACTAGTTATTATATAAATTTAAAAATAAATAAAAATGGATAATTCAAAGCTAAATATACCACCAGAATTAAGGAAAATAGTTAAATATTGGCGCCTTATCGTCTCCTTCTCTCTTTTAGTCATCATTTTGTGGTCATCAATTTTTCAAATAAGTACTGAAGAGGTAGGTGTAATTACTCGATTTGGGGAATATGTGCGACAAGTAGAACCCGGATTAAATTTCAAAGTGCCCTTAGCAGAAGATGTATACAAGGTTCCAGTAGAAAGACAACAAAAACTAGAGTTTGGTTTCCGAACATCCAGAGCTGGAATAAACACACAATATCGCCAATCATCAAGCACTAAAGATGAATCACTTATGCTTACTGGAGATTTAAATCTTGCAGAAGTACAATGGGTAGTGCAATATAGGGTAGATAATGCATACAATAATCTATTTGAAGTTAGAAACCCTCAAAACACCCTGCGCACACTTTCTGAAGCCGCAATGCGACAAATTGTGGGAGACCGAACCGTAAATGAAGTGCTGACTGTTGGCCGAACAGAAATAGGAAGTAAGTCACAAGAACTTATTCAGAAAATATGCAGAGAGTATTCATTGGGCATCAAAATAGAGCAAGTAGTGCTTCAAGATGTGAATCCACCAGAACCCGTAAAAGCGGCTTTCAATGCCGTAAATGAGGCGCAACAAGAAAAAGAAACCTTGATCAATCAAGCGAAATCTGAGTATAATAAAGTAATACCAAAAGCAAGAGGTCAAGCAGAAGAAACCATTCAGCAGGCAGAAGGATATGCTGCCGAGCGTGTAAATAATGCAGATGGAGAAGCAGCTAGGTTTACCGCTTTATATAATGAATTTGTGAAAGCACCAGAAGTAACTAAGAGAAGAATTTACTTAGAGACAATGTCTACCGTAATACCCAAAATTGGGAACGTAGTCATAACAGATGAAAAAGGGAACAACGTATTGCCTTTATTACAAATGGAGATGAACAAAAAAAATATAAAATAATGAAAACTAAATCAATTTTAATTCTCGTAGCGATCGGTGTCATACTCATCGGTTTAAATAGTAGTGTTTTTACTGTTCAAGAAAAAGATCAGGTGATCATCACTCAGTTTGGAAAACCTGTTGGTGAAGCAATTACGGAGCCCGGAATGCACTTTAAACTCCCTTTAATACAAGATGCTAATTATTTTGAAAAGCGTGTTATGGAATGGAATGGTGCCCCAAACCAAGTGCCAACCAAAGACAAAAAGTTCATTTTCGTAGACACGTATGCAAGATGGCAAATTACAGATCCACTTCAATTTTTTAAACGACTTACAAACGAACGCGGTGCACAATCTCGTATCGATGACATTTTGGATGGAGACACACGTGATTTCATAGCAAATAATGATATTGAAGAAACGGTGCGAACCAGCAATAGAGTCCCTGAATCATCCGATACCGAAATTGTTGGTGATTCTTTGGCAAAGATTTATGTAGGTAGAGATAAGATTCAACAAATGATACTGGAATCAGCAAATAAACAAACAGCTGATCTCGGGATTGAGATACTCGACTTTCGATTTAAGCGTATCAATTATGTACAGGAAGTTCAGGATCAAGTGTATGAGCGAATGAAAAGTGAGCGTTTTAGAATTGCTGATAAATTCCGTTCAGAAGGCCAAGGAGAGGCCTCACGAATCAATGGTGAAAAAGAACGAGAGTTAAAAAACATACAATCCATCGCATTTAGGGATGCTGAAATGATTAAAGGTGAAGCAGATGCGAGCGCAGCCTCCATTTACGCAGAAGCCTATAATAGATCCAATCAATCGAGAAAATTGTATGGCTTCCTAAAATCAATGGAAACATTTGAAAAAACTTTTGATGCCAAAACATCCGTCTTCCTTTCTACAGATAGTGAATTATACAGATACTTGAAAAGGATGGATTAAAATTTTGCAAAAAATTGATACGTACCGATTCTTAATGAATACAGCTCATATCACAAAATAAATGAGCCATCCCAAACTTATATAAGTTGCCTAATATCTTGGGAAGAATTGGAATTAATCTTTTAAAATTAGCTTTAAAAATTAAAATTATTTTTATGAAAACCAATCGACTTTCAGATCAGCTCACAGAAGCGTTAAATGCGCAAATGACGAAAGAAGCACATGCTTCACAAATTTATTTATCATATGCATCCTGGGCAGACAACAAGGGATATAGTGGTATTTCAAACTTTCTTTTAAGACATGCAACTGAAGAACGAGACCACATGATGAAGCTTTTCGAATATATTTTAAAAAGAGGAGCAAAAGTAGAAGTAGCAGCCATACCCGCTCCTACTCCAGATCCAAAGAGTGTAAACAATTGTTTTGAAAAAGTCTTTGAGCATGAAGTTAGCAATACAGAAGCAATTTATAACTTGGTACAATTGTCTCATAAAAAAGAAGACTGGGCTACATGGAATTTCTTACAATGGTTTGTAAAAGAACAAACAGAAGAAGAAAATCTTGCGATGAGTTTACTGGGTAAAATTAAAATTGCAGGGGGTGAAGAGGCAGCTGGTAATGCATTGTATTTGTTTGACAAAGACCTAGAGGAAAATACCGATACTGCAAAATTAGCACAGGACGCAACAACAGAAAATCCGTAATCAATTGCTCAAAACACTATGCAGCAAAACTGTATATCTAGAATGCATCCATTGGAATTTGAGACATTCATACATAGAAAAATACAGCAGGATAAGTTAAAGGTATCTATTTTAAGCCCTTCATAAAATTAAAAAGAACGATGAAAGCACTACAAATAATAAAATATGGCGAACTTAAAAACGGTTTGTCCTTTAACGAAACTGCAAAGCCAATAATCAATGCTTCGGATGTGCTTATTGAAACCAAAGCTGCAGGA
This sequence comes from Arenicella sp., assembly GCA_047614925.1. GTDB lineage: Bacteria > Bacteroidota > Bacteroidia > Flavobacteriales > Flavobacteriaceae > Polaribacter. The sequence continues at coordinate 2,407 of JBLHIE010000081.1, read as the reverse complement.
TTAATTTATAGCATTGTAAAACCTGGCGCTCTAACAAATGAAAAAAGCACTGGTAAAATTGAACTGAAAGAAAAATTAAAAAAACAAGGAAGTATTTCAAGAGCAGATGTTGCTCAAACCTTGGTTGAAGTGTTAGAAGATGATTTAAAAAAAAATCAGGCATTTGAAATTATAACTGGTGATGCCCGCATCAAAAAAGCAGTTACAAATTACTAAATAAAAATAAAAAACGCATTAATTGTCACAAAAATAAAAATACCAAAAGCAATGGGTGGGCAAATGATGCTTATGCAAATCCTGAAATGCTTTTTGCGGCAGGATATTTAACTTGTTTCGATAGTGCCTCAAACTTATACATTAAAAAAAGAAAGATAACGACTGAAAAAACAAGCGCAGGAGATGACAGCACGAACGTATAAGATATGTCCTTATTCTAACGCGAAAGCTGATAATATGGTAAACGTATAAATGTCTTTAATGTAGCCAAAGCAATTACTACTGTTTTAGCTACAAAGATTACTTTCTAGATTGCTTTTGTGGAAGTACAAAACAACTACTGCTCTTTCTTAGAAAGGCTAGCAGTTACCTACATATAGATTCCTTTGAAAAATACTTCACTTTTAGTCTTCATTAAAGCACTGTTTGGTTTTTGAAATAAAAAAAATACTATATAATAATAAATACATATTATGATATTCGCTAATACTAACAAAGAGATAACACTTATTTATAATTCTGAAGAACACATCGGCCGACAAATTCTCGCGTATGTGCACACAGAAAACATAATTATTCATGATATAGATCTAAAAAATATGAAATTAACTCCCACGCAATGGGCTGAATTAGCATCTCGGTTAAACATTGATGTTCGCAACTTGGTGAATACTGAAAACCCTAACTTTTTTAAAAAATTTGGAAAAGTAAATGATTTAACTGATCAAGATTGGTTAAACCTTTTAGCTCATAATCCTGACATATTAAAAGCACCTATTGTTATGAAAGGCACTAAAATAAGTATGATGAATAACCCGCAGGAAATGCTTTATTTCCTTGAATAAATCAGCGAACATCAAAATAACCTAGTTTGAGAAATCGCGACAATTAGTGGAATTATAATTTCTTAAAAACCAGAAGCACATAGCTCATTTTTTTAGTTCAATTTATATAGGTAAACGTATTCTTAGAAGTACGAGTATACCTCTATTTTTGAAGTTAATTTAGTTAAAATTAAATTGGTTTTCAAGCACTTATGACTTCTATTTAAGAAATACCTAAAGCAGGTTCAATAGTCTTTAGGGCATTGCTTTCTCCTCGGATAATTAAACAATAATTGTCATTTTTTAAATCGGTAAAATAATTGTTAATTTCTGCTGTCCCAGCATCTAGCCCTCTAAATATTCCTAAAAGACCAGCCGGCAAAGAAGCAAGTTCTCTTTCGTCAACTTTATTTAAAAATGTAGACGTCAAATGACCAGCAATAAATAAAAACCCAATCTCAGAATTATAAAAATACCCAAATTTAAATTCTTCTGCCAATACAAGACTTAATTCCTGTTGTATTTCTGCGGCGCTTTTTTGCAACTCTTTTTTAGTGATTTTTTTATTGTTTGTGAGTTTACCCAAAACGGATAACTGGAGGATTGTCTTATTTTTTTGTGCAATACTGTCTACCACGGTCTCTATTTTCGATAACTTATTATAGGTTCGAATAACGAAAAATTTTTGTGGTATTTTATGATTTTTAGAAAACATTGTACAAATTAATTTAGTTGCTGTGTATCGCTAAATTAATGGTAATATTTCCTCTGTTTGATGACCTAGGTCAACTGTTCTTGTTTTATCCAAAAAGAGCAATCTTCTCTAGGCTTTTTTTCTCCTGAATAATAATTTCACTCTGATCTCCAATGGTTAATAGCCTTTCTTCTTTAAAGTTTGTTAACATTCTAATAGTTGTCACTGTAGCAGTGCCGATAAGACTTGCCAAATCTTCTCTTGAAATAGTGATTCCTAATTTATCAGAATTATAGAGGTTTTCTTTATTCAATAAATCCAATAGTACTTTTGCCAATCGCTGTCTAACTGAAGAAAAAGCCATACTTACTAATTGTTCTTGAAGATCAGTGAGGTCGTTTGAAATCATCGTAATGAATTTGTTTGAAATCAACTTATCCCCAAATAATAGCGTTACAAAATCAGCTTTTGGTATTTCAAAAACTTCTGTTGGTTCAATTGCCACTGCAGTATCTTTATAAAGCCCTTTTTCATTTAATAAAGAAAGCTGGCCAACAAATTGTCCTGATCCATATAGCCCTGTTACTAAAAATTTACCAGACTCATCGCTCATTGTTGTTTTTACGGCTCCTTTTTGTATGAAATAAAGTGTATTTGCTGCTTCTCCTTCCGT
>JBLHIE010000080.1:0-7024 GCA_047614925.1 Arenicella sp. | reverse complement strand
CCAACCCAAAATGAATACTGAGGATGCGTATTTTGTGAAAGAATTTATTCTTTGGGCATTAGTAGAATTTAAAAAACTAAGTAAACATAGATTTGCAGAAGGTACTCAGTTTAAAGATCCTTATGGTGGTTTTATGAGCGGATTGTAAAAAGATCAATTCAAGTATTTATAGCTACTACAAGTTTAAAAAACCGGTAGGAGTTTTTTAGACAAAAACTAAAGCTTTAATTTAAAATTAAAGTATAATCAATTTCTGTAGTTGATATAATTTTGTTTTTATTATTTGAGCGAATGTTTAAAAGAATCTTTAATTCTTCAATTTCATAAGTATCAAAAACTAAAACTAAATTCTGATGAAAAGTAGGTACAGGTATTTTTCTTCTTTGTATTGTCTCAGAACTATAATCTAACCAATAATTTATATCTATGTTAGAAACATATTCTTTAAATTTATTTAATTGCTTTTTATCAAACTGAAAAAATATGTTATTGAAAACAAGATTGTAGTTTTTACAACCTTTACACATAGATATTTCTCCGTTTTTTACACGAGATATTATTTTAGATTTTTGGCACATAGTTTTATTTTTTAATAACAATCAGTTTTAATTTGGTTGTTATTTTTAAGTTTTTTTAAAGAAGTTTTTACTTTTATTTCTGATATTTCTTTTAATAATTTTAGGACTCCATTTTGCATGGGAATTGAACCACAAATCATAATTACGTTATCACTATTTAAAGTATTAGCAATTAAATTTGGGTAATTTTTTAATAAATCTTGAACATATTTTTGCTCATGTTGCTCTTGAGAATACGTTGCATAAAATGAAATAAGTTTTTTGCTTTTTAGAGCATCATCTATGTTTTTTTTATAAATTTCGAAGGATTTTTTTGTTCTTCCTCCCCAAAATAAATGAACTTTTGTCTTCGAGTTATTTTCATTTATCATTCCTAGAAAAGGCGCAATCCCTGTTCCGTTAGCTATTAAGATCACTTCTTTTGTTTTCTTTGGGAAATAAAAATTTTCATTTTTTTGAATATTAGCGACAATATGATCTCCCTTATTTAAGGTGTTAAAATAGTTAGAAGTAAGGCCAAGTTCATGCTTTTTTATACTTAACAGAATTGTATTACCAATTTTAGCGATAGAATACAATCGAGCTCTAGTTTCATTTTTTGGTGTTATAGAAAGTAAATCTCCAGACTCGAAGGTTACTTTATTAATAGGTTTTAACAGAATTAAAAATGTTTTATCTGTGTTAACATTCGTTTTATTTAAAACCGTAAATTCTTGTTCCTTTTTTTTAGAAGTTAAAATACTTTCTGCTGTTATTATAAGTTCCGTTTTATAAAAAGAACTCCATTCTTTTACCCATTGATTAAAATCAGAAAAAGATTGATTATTAACTTTATAAACGGGTAAAATAGGAATGAATTTTTGATGTAATTGTAAATTAGCCTGTACCAAAATAGCAAATTTACAGTACTGAATATATTCTTTGGAACCAAAACCAATTACGGAGAAATTTAAAATATTTTTTTGTTGCGTTTTTTTAATTTTAGTAATAAATTTTTTTGCATTTATTGGCGCTTCTCCTTCACCATAAGTTGCTGTAAATATGATGATATTTGCAGCTTTTTTATAGGTTGTATATTGATTTAATTCGGATAAAAAAACAGTTTTCCCAGAGGTAATTAAAGCATCATAAAACGCAATTGCAAAGTTAAATGTACTTCCAGTTTCAGAACCTACTAGAATTATATACGCTGCCTCATCTTTATTGAATTTGTTTTTTATTAATGCTGATTTCTTCTTTCTTTTTAATGTCATAGCAAAACCAGAGAAAATAAAGAATAAAATAGCAAAACAAGCTAATATTAAAACGAGTGACCATAAAACAGAGCCTTTTCCTGTATGAAAAAGCAAACTATAATAAGTCACAAAAGCAACTAAAGATTGTTTTTTTTGACTGATAATTTGCCCTGTAAATTGATGAATTGTAACTTCTTTATCAGCAAGTTTTACAAAGAAATAATCTTCATCATCTGAAGAAAACGGGAATTCTATTTTTTTAATTTCACTTAATTTAGTTTCTTTAAAAGTTTTGAAATCTATTATTTTTACTATTTTAGAAACTTCTTTTTGCTCAATATTTTGATAAGAAGAAGTATCTTTTGGTAATAAAGAAAATTTTTCTAAGGACAAATAAACTCCGGTTATCGTTATAATTATAATAGGAATTAAAGCATATCTTCCAATCACTATATGATAATATTGATTAAAATTTTCTTTTACAATTTTAGAAAAAACCTTTAAAAAACCACCTTGCCTTTTTACAATTAAGAGTACACCAGTAACAGATATTAAAAAGAGTAAAAACGAAATAAAACCAATAATAAATCTACCTGTAGATTTTAAAAACAAAGAACGATGCAAGTTTGTAGCAAACTCATAAATTGGTTTTTTTTCTATGATTTCTCCAATCTTTTCTCCTTTTTTTGGATTTATATAAAAGGTTTCACTTTTGCCATTTTCTAAAACAACATTTGCTGAAACAAAATCATTTTCATCAACTTCTATTGTGATTATTTCATCATAATTTTGCTGTAATACTGCAATTATTTCTGCAATAGAAATTTCCTTAGTGGGAATAACATCAAACGAATTAAACTTGTCCGATATAGGTTCAAAAGCTAATATAATTCCGGTTATGGAAGCTATTATAATAAATAAAGCAGAAGATATAGCCAAGGTTAAGTGGCTATATCTCCAAATAGAAATTGTCATTCGATTCTTTTTATTGTGGTATCATTCTTACATAACGAATAAATCCTTTGCCTTCAATTTTAGACTTTAAATTTTCTGTTGTTAATTTAAATTCGACATCGTCTTTATAGTATTTTTTATCTTCTACAGCAGTTTCAAAACGGATTTTATAACCTTTATCCAATTGCTTGTCATTAATTCTAATTATACTAATTGTACGCTGACCACCACTAATTGTTGCACCCGTAATTGCATCTATGTCTGCTCTTTTTTTACCTTGAAAATTCCACCATTCTGTAATATCAAAATACCATTCGTTATCATCTCCTTGCACATACAAAGTCTCTTCATATTCACCTTGTGGATTTAATAAAGAAATTACAACATAAGCGCCTTCTCCTGTATAATTCTTCATTTGAATCATGCATTTGTAAGGAGAACTTTCGCTATGTTTTTTAAAACTGAAGAATGCAGTTAACATCAATAAAAAAACTGTAATTATAAGTAAGAATTTTTTAGTTTTCATGTTCGAATTTTATTTTAAAAAGTTGATGTTGTATTTTCTTAATAACTCATTTTCTGATGCTAAATCAAAAAGAGATTCATCAAAAGCTGTTTTAATATTTTTATCTGCACCAATACCTATTAAGTATTTGATGATTTTATCATCTTTAGCTTTCATAACAGCTATTTGTAAAGCCGATAAATCTTTTTTATTGATCGCATTTACATCAATTTTAAAAGAAGATAACCTTTTTAGCAAACCTAAATTATTTCTTTGAGTTGCAATATGTAAAAGTGTATTTCCAGCATTTTGAAGCTGATTTACAGTCAATCCTTTTTCTTCTAAAAGCAGTAATTTGTTTTCAAAAGAAGCTGTTTTATGTGCTCTAAAATTGTTAATTAAATAATAGGAAAGGGTGTTTCCTTCTTTATCTTTTGTATGGATATCTGCACCTTTGTTCAATAAAAATTTTATAACATCAACAGCGTTTCTGTTTACCGCCATTGCTAAGGCAGAAAGACCTTTTTTATTTTTTAAATTAATTTCTTTTACATTTTTTGATAAAAATTTTACCACTTCTAAAGTATTACTATTTGCAGCATTCATAAAAGGGGTATCACCATCAGTATCTTGTAAATTGATATCAACTCCTTTATTTATAAAATAAGTGTAGATAGCATTATCTTCGCTACTGTATGCAATAGCATGTAAAGGATTTTTTCCTCTGTTATTTATAACATTTGTTTTAATACCTAAGTTTTCCAAAATTTTAAACGTTTCTAAGGCATTCTTTTTTTTACGTAAACCTTGACTTGCAAAAATTATTGCATTATTACCTATAAGAACCTTTTTTTCGAGCAATTTTTTTAACAAGGAAATATGACCACCTTTTGCTGCGTATTCAAAAATACCATCACCATTATTATCTTTATCATGCAAAGAAGCTCCATTTGATATTAGGTATTTAAGTAAACTGTAATCTTTTGCGTATGGAGCTATTAACAAAAGTGCATTTGCACCATTATGATTTTTTTCAGTATTTATATTTGCATCCATTTTGAATAAATATTCGTAAATTTTTTTATTTAATTGGCCTGTTGCTGCTGTGAAATTCAGTACTGTATTTCCATGACTATCTATTAAATCTGTTTTAGCACCTTTAGAAACTAGATATTTCATCAGTTCTAAATTATTACTGTAAGCTGCCCAAAAGATATAAGTTCGAGCATCATGTGTTCTTTTGTTTACATCATTTCCTTTTTTTGATAGTAAATGTTTAATTGTCTTAGTATCCGTTTTTTCTAAAATTGCATAAACGACTGCATCAAAAGCATTACTATTTAAAGCAGTAATATCATTTCCTTCAGTAGCTTTTTGATCTATATGTTTTATACTTGGGTTTGCTTTCCAAAAATTTCTGTTATGAAAAACATTGGATTTTTGTCCAGTAATGGATAAACTAATTAAGAAAAAAAAAAGTGATATTTTGTGTGTATTTTTCATTGTCTATTTTTTTACAAATGATTCTATAATCTTGTTTAACTCTTTCTTTTCAATGTTTTTATCAGTGAAAAGGTGTTTGTATAATGGTTTGTTGTTTACTTTATTTTCTAAGGATAAATTACTATTTCTACTAAAAATTTCTTCCCATTTATTTCTTACTAATTGCCATTTATTATTGTTTTTTTTCCACCAATCTGAAGCAGCCTTACATTTACTATCAGCTACTTTTACATACGTATTGTACCCTTTTTCTTTTGCTATAACGATATCTTTTTTTCCTGTTTCACGTTTTGTTTTACTATTATCTTGGTCATGAACCCAACCATAGTTGGTGATTTCATGTCTATTTCCTCTTAATGTAATGTTGTAATCGCTTCTTTTTGTGTACTCTCTTCTTGGTAATGGTGCAGTCGTTTCGTTTTCCCAATAGCTTTTTCCATCTACATGAACCCAAGTTCCAGAACCTTCATAACGGGGACTGTCATCTACTTGATATACTTTCTGAGTCCATTGCTTTTTTACAACACTTTTATCTTTTTTTTCAAAAACCCAGTTATTATCTCCATTGAAAATGTAAAAATTTCTATTTTGATACATCCAATCTTGTCTCCAATGTTTTATTATCATTGGTTCTGTAGGATTACCAACTTGTAAAATATGTTGAATAGAAATTTTATTATTCTCATCTTCAACTAAGCCAGCCCATTCTAAACCTTTAGATAATTTAGTTTTAGAAGGCTTATAGTTCGTGTCTTTACTATAATTAAATGTTTCTGAAAAATTGAAAGTCACTTCAAAACAACCACACATTTCTTTTATGGCATTTTGATCTTTCGTTTTTTTGCTTTGGGCATTTACAGAAGTGGAAGCAATAATTAGTAAACTGCTTAATAATAATTTAGTCATTTTATATTTTTTAAAGTTATTTAAAATTTTTTGACAAAAATATAATATTTATTTAGATTGAATTAAAATAAGAGCATATATTTGCTAAAAATTATTAAGAATGTTTCTAAATAGTAAAATTGCGATTGTATTTTTGTTATTACCTTTATCTGTTTTTTGTCAAGAGAAAAAAAAGGATTCTACAAAAGTTACGACCCTAGAAGAAGTTGTTATTACGGGTCAGTATAATCCTCAATCCATAAAAAAATCTGTTCATAATGTAACTGTTATTAGAAGAACCCAGATAGAAAGTCAGGCAGCAAATAACTTAGCAGATTTATTAAACTTCAATTTAAATTTAACAATTATACCTAGTTCACAAACAGGAAAATCAACTATTTCTTTCTTCGGATTAGATTCTCAATATTTTAATATTTTGGTAGATAATATTCCATTGGTAAGCGATAATGGTTTGGGAAATAACATTGATTTAACTCAAATTAATTTAGATGATGTTGAGCGAATAGAAATTGTAGAAGGCGCAATGGGCGTAGAGTATGGGGCAAATGCAGTCTCTGGAGTAATAAATATTATCACAAAAAAAGCGATTAAAAGTAAATGGAATATTAAAGCCTCTTTACAAGAAGAAACGGTGAGTAATGAATATGCTTGGTTTGATGAAGGTAGACATATACAAGCTTTAAATATTGCAAATAATATAAATGAAAACTGGTTTGCAAGAGTTGGCGTAAACCGGAATCAGTTTGCGGGTTTTTATAATGGCAAAGTAGGTAAAAATTATTATAAAAATGATGGTTTAAGAGGGTATGATTGGTTGCCCAAAGAACAATTTAACACCAATGCTTTTATACAATATAAAAAAGAAAAATTTCAATTATTTTATAAGTTTGAATACTTTAATGAGTTAATTAATTATTATGACGCTGCTGTTAGAGCCAATATAGATACAGCCTCACAAACGAGTAATCCATCCGCTACAGATAAGATTTTTAGAACGAATAGATTTGTAAATAATGTAAATTTAGTAGGTAATTTAAACTCAGGAGCAAATTATAATGTTTCACTTTCTTATCAAGAACAGAAACGATATTTAAATGAATTTAACTACTATATTTTAAGTACAGCAAGAAGTAATGAAACGGATGACGTTTATCAATCAAGTAAAGTTTTCTTTTCTAAAGGAAGTATAAATAACCTTGTTAAAAGCAACTTTTTCAACTTTCAATTAGGGTATGAAACAAGATTTATAAGTGGTTTTGATACACAAGCTTCTGGTGATGTTACGCAACAAGATAAAACCCAAACGCAACAAAATTATGCCTTTTATGGTTCATTAGAATTTA
>JBLHIE010000079.1:0-7122 GCA_047614925.1 Arenicella sp. | reverse complement strand
TTTTCTGTAAGAATAATCAATCCCATCAACAATATCATCACAATAATTATAGGGATAAGCCAATATTTTTTACGCTGCATTAAAAAGCGTATGAGCTCAATAAAGATATCTGTTTTTTTCATTTAATATAACTTTTCGTAGTTAATCGATTCTTCTTTAGTTATCCACCCGGCCTTAGACTTATGTTTTAACCTTCCTAAAAACACTATAGGTGTTAAAAATAAATAATAAATAACACTTAATACTATAAAAGAACTTACTGCTCCTAAAAAAGCACCTAATAACAACCACCCAAAAAGAAATGGGTAAAATAGCTTGGGTACTAAAAAAGTAATTAATGCAATTATACTTATAGCAATACTAATCTTCTTTTGAAGAACATCAAAATATAATCCTTCTTTTTTTAGAGAGAGAAAAAGAATTATGAAACAAATAACCATCAATAGCCAGCCAAATTGACGTTGTTTTTTTCGCTGACTTGTATTCTCTATTATGCTTTTTAACGTATTTTTAATCGAGTTCAAAATCTATCTTTTTTAAAAATTGTTTATGTGGCTTTTTATTGTCTTCTTTGAATACTACATAATTTTGAAGTACTAAAACATCCATGTGAGTGCGAAAAAAACAGTTTAAGGCATCAAAAGGTGAATTAACAATAGGCTCTCCTCTAATATTAAAAGATGTATTTATTAAAATAGGACATCCCGTTTTTTTCTCAAACACTGAAATTAAATTATGTAAAAACTCATTATCTTCTTGCTGCAAACTTTGAACTCTAGCTGTATTATCTTCATGAATACAAGAAGGAATTTCACCTTTATTTTTCCCATTAAAAGTAAAAAGCATATACTTTGATGAACCCTCCATTTCAAACCAGTTTTCTTTTTTTTCTTCTAATACGACCGGAGCAAAGGGTCTAAAACCTTCGCGCATTTTTATTTTCATATTAATATGTTCTTTCATATCTGCATACAAAGGACTCCCTAGAATACTTCGATTTCCTAATGCCCTTGGTCCGAATTCAGCCCTTCCTTGAAAACACCCTACTATTTTTTTATTCTTCAACTCTTCAGATACGATCTCTAACAAATCTAAATCATCCTTTTTACCATAAACTATATTATACTTTTTTAGTACTTGCTCAATTTCTAAATCTGAAAAACTACTTCCTAAATAAATTTGTTTTTTTAAACTGTCTTCAATTTGTTTCCTTTCTTTTTTCAAGTAGTTATAATACCCAACAAATGCAGATCCCATTGAGCCACCACTATCGCCAGCAGCTGGTTGAACCCATATGTTTTTAAATATGTTTCTTTTCAATAACTCTCCATTTGCTTTACAATTTAAAGCAACCCCTCCAGATAAACAGACATTTTCAGTGTTTGTTATTTCTTTAGCGTATTCAAGTAATGTTGCCATAAAATCTTCCGTTACAGATTGAATTGAACTTGCTATATCACAATAAAAATCAGACATTTTTTCTTCTGCTTTTCTAGCTGGTTTGCCAAATACAGTACAAAAATGATTATTTATAGTGGTTTTACCTGTATCAAAAGAAAAGTACTTCATATCTAATGAAACTTCCCCTTTTTTAGAAATAGTAACTAAATTTTCTAATATTTGTTTCTTATAAATAGGTTTTCCATAGGGAGCTAACCCCATTAATTTATATTCTCCAGAATTAATTTTAAATCCGCAATATTGGGTAAAAGCACTATATAACAATCCGAAAGAATGTGGGTAATATTGTTCTTTTAAAATTTTTACGTGGTTATCTTTCCCATAACCTATCGTAATACAAGCTTTTTCACCCACACCATCCACTGTTACAATAGCACTCTCTTTATATGGTGACGTAAAAAAAGCTCCTGCAGCGTGTGATTCATGGTGTTCAGAAAAAATCATTTTCCCTTTATAATTAAGTTCTTTTCTTATAATAGAAGGTATCCATAGTTTAACTTTCACCCAAGATTGAATGGCTTTTTTAAAGAATAAAAAGCCAAATGGAGCCGTATTCTTAATCGAATCAATAATACGTTCAAATTTAACAAAAGGTTTTTCATAAAAAGTAATTAAAGAAACATCATCAATTGAAATACCTGCTTCTTTCAAGCAAAAATCAATTGCTTTTTTAGGGAATGATGCATCGTTTTTTTCTCGAGTAAATCGTTCTTCTTGAGATGCTGCAATAATCTCCCCGTCCTTTAACAGACAAGCTGCTGAATCATGATAAAACGCTGATATTCCTAAAATATAAATCATTCCTTTAATATTTTTTGTTCTAAAAACTCTCCTAAAACTTTTTGCCCTAAATTATTAAGATGTGGGTCGTTTTCATAATATAGAGGCTCAATACTATCTCTTTTCTTAAAATATGCTAATGGGTTTAAAATAGTAACATTTTTATATTTTCGAAATTTCTTTACTGTTTCTTCATAAAAAGGATATTCAATTTTTGTGAAACTTGTTTCATTTGGAAATTCTCCTCCAATTTCTTGCATACGCTTTATATATTTTTTGTTAAGTTGAGCACAATGTGGCACTAAAACTATATAAACAGGAACGTCACCACTTTTTTGTATAAACTTAACAACCTCTTTTACCCAAATACTATATCTTTCTTCAAAGTTATCCTTAAGTAATACTGTTTTATGTAAATATAAACTATCTGCTAAAAAATATAATTTACTTCGATTACTATATTTTTCTTTAGCATATTTTTTATCAAAAAGATGATTCCTACTAAATTGAGTCTTTACTACACTTAATCTTTTATTTACATATAAAAGGCTAATAAAATAATCCGATAAATACCAATAAACATTTCTTAAAAAAGAAATGTTTTTAAAATTGGTAAGATTTTTTACATCTAACAGATCGTTTCCTATATATACTTGATAAATTATTTTTTGGGGTTGAAATTCTTTTATTCTTTTCGAAGCAAATAAGTTTACTTCTTGAATACCAATACCACTCGATGCCGCATTAATAAATTTATGATTTGTCTTAGACTCTAAATATTTCACATATTGATTAGAAGCAGTAAAAGAATCTCCAAACACTAAAAAAAATGTTTCTTGTCTATTTAACTTCCCTACATTTAACCCCTTCAACTCAGCTTTATAAAAATCTATAACATATAATCTATAACAACCTTCAAATAGAATTAATATGAGCAAAACCACTCCTAAACCTTGGATTATATTTCTAAAATAATTTTTCACTTTTTCACAAATCTAAACCAATGAAAAGGGGTATCCTTGGTGAAAATATTTTTTAGCAATCGTTTTTTTTGTAGATATAAGTACTCAAAAGACTTACTTTCATATACATAATTTTCAATTTTATTTTTATTTAAATAGCACGACACATACAACAAACCCAAAGGAGCACATGGGTGCATTATTTTTGGCCTTTTATCATCTTCTAATAAATAATAGGAATGGATTAAAAATATGCTCATTTCTTTGTTAGTTCAATTAAGAAATGATCTGCATACTTCGCTAAAAAACGATTTGACAGATTTTTTTCAATCATTTTTAAAATATTCCAAATAGGTTTTCTGGTTAAAAACGATTTTTCTAAATAAGATGGAGGTACAGTAATTCCAATAGGGAAACATTTTGTTGTAGTAAAATTCTCATTAGAAGCCTTAATTACCTCTTTCGGATTAAAATACCATGTTGGTACGGCTACTTTATTTACATTTACTAATAAAGAGTTATTTGTTTTTCTTCTTTGAGCTTTTTTAAAACGTCCTTTAAACGAAAAGTAAAGTTGTTCCCAAATACAGTTCTTAGGCATTAACACCATAACTAATTTACCGCCAGGTTTTAGTATCTCATAAACTCCTTGTATTAAGATTTTCAATTCATCGAGAGAAAGACAGTTTAGTCCTCCAAAGTTTGAAAAAACAACATCAAACTCTTTTTCAAAAGAATCTGAGGTTAGTTTTTTGCAATCCAAAACTTTAAAAATTAAATTATTATAACTATTTTTTTTATTTGCTACGTTAATCATTTCTTCTGATATATCTGTAGCAATTATAGAATGTCCTTTTTTTGCAAAAGCAATTGCATCTACACCTGTTCCGCAATTCAACTCTAAAACATTTACTTTTTCTTCTGAAAAAAAGATGTGGCTGATGCTTTTGTACACTTTTTTGCGTTGTTCTCTACCAATCTTTGTATTTGTAAAAGTATGGTCATATGTTTTTGCTACACCATCGAAAAAACTACTCATTCGTATTCTCTAGTTTATTTAACTGCAATTTATTTACCATTGAGCCAACTATGTAATATGGCAATAAAAAAACTAAACGCCACTCATACATTTTTAAGCTAAAAGGGTTTCTTAGAACTTTTTTTAAGTTAAATTTTCCTTGAGTTTTTCTAAAAATTTTATGAACATATCGTTGAAGTTTTTTATAAAACATTGAATTAAAAGTTCCTTGAAACATCATCGCTAAATCATCGGAATCTGTCCAATTGGCTTTTATTTTTAAATCATCTTTTACTTTTTCATAAAATGCTGTCCCTGGCAATGGGTACGATACAGAAACGCCTATATTATCGGGTAATAAATTTTGTATCATATTAATCGTTAAATCAATATCTTCTTTAGTTTCAGTTAAATATCCAAATTGAATAAAAAAAGCTACTTTGACATTTTTTCTCTTTAACAAATGAGTAGCTTCTTCTATTTGCGCTATGGTTGTTCCTTTATCCATAGCATCTAGTATTTTTTGAGAACCACTTTCTGCTCCAATCCAAACTTCAGTCAATCCACTTTCTACTAAAGCATCTATATTGTCCTCTTTCAACAACAAATCAGCTCTGCTTTGTATGTAATATTGAATTTGTATATTTTCTTGTTTCAAGAGAGCATTAAATTCTTGCACCCATTGTGGTTTTAATCCAAAAATATCATCACACATCCAAAACTTATTAACACTAAAATTTTTCTGTAAATAACTGATATTTTCTACTATATATTTTGGGGAATGGGAATTGTATCTATTTCCATAAATTGGTTTTGCACACCAATTACACTTAAAAGGACAACCTCTTGTGGTCGCAATATTTAAGGTAAACTCCTTACCCCCTTCTTTCCATATTTTCTTGTAATCTTCAATATTAACTAAATCCCAAGCCGGAATAGGAAAGCTATCAAGTTCTTTATAAACAGCTCTTTTTGGCGTTTTAATAATTTCTCCTTGCTCATTTGCATAAACAGTACCATTAACTAGTACTGCATCATCTTCATTTTGAAACTTATCTATTAACTCTTTTAAAGTCACTTCACCCTCTCCTTGAATTATAAAATCTGCTCCAGCTTTCAAGTATTTTTCATAATGGTCAGTAGCATCAGAACTATTAACTATAACTTTACAATTATTATTTTTCGCTTTTGAAATCATTTTAAATGCCGCTTCTCGCATATTCGTTAAGCACATTTTAGTGAGGTAATTAAAACCGTCATCATAAAGCACAAAAATGTCGGGTTTATTCGTCTTTAAAAAAGAATCTAAAGAAGCTACATTTTTCAGTAAACCTGTATCAAACAAACTGACTGTATGACCTTTTTCTCTTATAAAAGACGCTGCATAAATGGTTCCTAGCGGAGGAAAAGGAGTTTTGTTATTCCACTGCTTTTCGTCAAACTGGTAAAAATAAGAATGTGAGAAAGCAATATTAAGCATATTCTTGTTTGAGTTTTATATTATGTGTTTTTTCTATTTCTGTGTATTTCTTATTTAATCGTGATATCACCTTTTTCTGAAAATTATTAGGGTGATGCTTTGAAATATTTTCAGAAGACTTAAATGCTAATTCAAAGTCTACTTTAGATAAATGGTTAAATTTACTATTCCATTTTTTAATTGTTATTTTCATGAAAAATAGCTCCAAACAATCGCCAAATTTAGAATCTAATAAATTTTCAATAACTTTAGGCAAAGCACTTTTATAACTAGTTTTAATGTTTTTTTGCCCTATTTTAATGTTTGGAAAAAAACGATACACCCATCTGTTTTCTTGAATAAATCTATTAAATGTAGTTTTTCCATACAATGGAATTAATGTAGCTATTTCTGTAGCTGTAAACCTATTTTCTTCATCTACCTTTAAATACCCGCCACTCATAAAATAATTTACACAAAAGTATTTTTTGGAATTCAGTAAAAATATTTTCTTATATAAAATTAATAAAGTTCTTGCTATCCAAACTCTATTCTTCTTAGTAATGATAAAAAAATCAATATCACTCTTTTCATCAAAAGCCCCTTTAGACAATGATCCAGAAATACATACACTTTCAATATAAGGAAAATTTGATATAAGTTTAGCAATTTTCCATGCTTTTGGCATTATATTTTCAGCGCTTTTATTTCCCTCTAACCGTTTAGCTATAATATTCTCATCATTAATAGCTGAGTAATATCCATTTATATTATAAACAACTCCTTTTTGCTCTAAATTCGACAATTCTTTAATCATTTTTTCTTTCTCTTTAATATTAGAAAATTTGAAAATTTCATCAGAAGTTAAAGGGTAATTAAAAATAGAAAAATATAATATGGGTTTTAAAATATTCATTTTTTAATTTCTAATTGAAGACGTGTTCTTTTATTAATTTCCTTTCTTTTTTCATCGAAAAGCCATCCCCACTTATTAAAGTATTTAATTGTCGAAATTAAGTGGTAAAATAAAAGCTTACTACTTCTATATGATTCTTTGTTATACACATGATAAACAAATGTTTCGTGAGAAAAAAAAATTTTACATATTTCTCCAACCCTTCTAGTTAGATCTAAATCTTCAAAATAAAGAAAAAAACGCTCATCAAAACCATTTAATTTTTTCAAAACACTCGTTCTAAAAAACATAAAACAACCCGATACATAAGGTATTTCAATAGTACTATTGTAATCAAAATCTCTTAATTCATACATCTCATTATTCTTTTGAATCGTCTTTTTTATGAGCGAAAAACGCCTAATGATTAAATTTTTTGGACTTGGAATTAGCTTACATAAAAATTGTAGTTCTCCAGATGGATATAACACTTTAGGCGCACTCAATCCTATTCCTTCATTTTTATCCATAAGAAGAACTAATTGAC
>JBLHIE010000078.1:0-7261 GCA_047614925.1 Arenicella sp. | reverse complement strand
TCAACCATTCTTTAATGATGTATTGCATTCTTAATTGCGTTTGCATCTGAAGCTACAGCGGGCAACTTACCTCTTGTAGTTCTTGTACACACTTTAATTACAGATGCAGCACCTCCTAAATTTCCAGTTGCAGCTAATGTCTCTAGTTTATACATGTCATTCTCAGCTTTTGAGAATTCAGTAATATTTACAGTCCATATAGTAATATAATCATCTAATTTACTATACCTATAGTTTCTGTAATGATACTGTCCTCTTTCTGGTTTAAAGTTATTAGAACCTAAGTACCCATAATCTGTTGTTAATCTTTCATCTATTGGATCTGTTGATTCTGGAATTTCAGTAACTCCGTTTTCCCAATATGCAGGTTGTGAAGGATCCATTATGTTTACAACTCTCATGCCTGTTCTTGCCCAACCTGGGTAAACTAAGTCAGTTTTAGGAATTAAATCATACCAAGTAGCATCATGCATATAGATTTCATAATCATTTTTTACACCAGCATTTGCGTATGTTAATACTTTAGCCCAGTTAGCCGCAGCTTTTTCTGTACCGTTTCTTAAGTTTCCTACTAACATTCTAGCGCCCACACGGTTCATAAATTGAACAAGGTTTGCGCTAGAACCACCACCACTTGGGATAGCTGTATCTGATAAAGAAATGTTGCTACTTTTTTCAATTGCAATTGCTTCATCTAATTTACCTAAAGCAAAAGTCATTGTTTCTTAATAAGAAGAAGAACCTTCTAAGCCTTTAACAACAATTGCTCCTGTTTCATCAAAAATCCATACTTTATAAAATACCAAAGCTAAATAATCAATAGACAAAGCTTGTCCTAGTTTTGAAACCATCTCAATTTGATCAGTATTGTCAAAATCTGTTCCATTTGCAACTGCAAAACCTAACGTATTAGAATCTGTTAAAACAGAATATAAAGCGTTAAAGTAAGATTTTGAAACGTTATTTCTTTAAGCACTCGTATTGTTTAAAGCGACTCTTGGCTCGCTAGACAAATCTCTCATTCCCATATTTCCCTGAGAATAAGTAGAAATATCGGCCATTGTTTACATTGCTCTTCCTAGTCCGTTATAATCATGAACGGTCATAAACCAGTTGTTAATAATACTTTCACTAGTAGCAGATAAAGCTACAGGATCTGAAGATAGAGTTTTATCATTCGGGTTTTCTATATTTTCTACTTCTAACTCTGTAGAAAAATCCTCACATGACATAAATATTGCAAAGAATGCTAGGATTGGAATTATTAATATAGTTTTTTTCATTTTTTAATATTTATTATTTCAATTTAAACTACAAAGACCGCATTTAAGAAGTCTAATTTGGCAACAATTATACATATAGATAAGTGTTACCGTCATAATTAGTAATATTCACCTACCAGCCGCTATAGTTATTATAGGCTTGTAGTTTTATTTTTCTATACACTAATTTTCAATTCATATAAAATGAAAGTACGCCGTCTGTATCTAATTTAAATGTTTCTCTTAATTTGTTAATAAAAGTGTTTTCAAGCACAAAATTTAAATAACCGTATTAAATTCTTTTTTCTTTTCTATACTCTTTTTAAAAAATTAGCCTGCTGTGCTGTCAACTTTTTTTTATAGATAAAATACACTGTTATAAGGTGTCTTTAGAATAGCATAAAAACTAAGTTTTTTATAATTTGGAATTTAATTAATTAATAGTATAGTTTCATTTATATTTACTTAATAATCAATTACTTGGTTTTATTTATTTGAAATAAAATATTTCATCTATTAGAGAAACAGAATTATTTAGAGGGTTTTAAGAGTATATAACTTCATAAATAACTTAATTATTCATACTTTTGAATTTAAACTAAAATTAAAAAAAATGGCAACTATAACTTTAAAAGGAAACCCAATTAACACCATCGGAAACTTGCCAGAAATTGGTAATAAAGCTTCTGATTTTTCATTGAAAACTGTTGAATTAGCAACAAAATCTTTAGCTGATTTTGTGGGCAAAAATATAATTTTAAATATTTTTCCTTCTGTAGATACAGGAACTTGTGCAACCTCTGTAAGAGAGTTTAATAAAAAAGCTGCCGAATTAGAAAATACCGTTGTCCTATGTATCTCTAAAGATTTGCCTTTTGCACAAGCTCGTTTTTGTGGTGCTGAAGGAATAGACAATGTAATTATGTTGTCTGATTTTGCAACTGGAGGTTTTGGTAAAGCCTATGGTTTAGAAATTATAGACGGCCCATTAGTAAACTTGCATTCTAGAGCGGTAATTGTTTTAGATGAAAATGGAAAAGTAACTTATACAGAGCAAGTACCTGACATTGTTGACGAACCAAATTATGAAGCGGCACTAAAAGCGATTTAGTTTCATGAAAAACCCAAATGATAGTTTTATTAGAGGAAGATGGCGCAGTTTAAAGTTTGCTTTTAAAGGCGTATGGCTTTTATTAACAACAGAAGACAGCATAAAAGTACAGGTTTTTATTGCAATTGTGGTTACTGTTTTAGGGGTTTATTTTAATATTTCCAATACTGAATGGATGCTACAGTTTTTAGCAATAGGAATGGTTTTAGTTGCTGAAGCATTAAATACAGCGATTGAAAAAATTGCTGATTTTGTGCATCCAGATTATCATATTAAAATAGGCTTTATAAAAGACATCGCGGCAGGTGCACCCACCTTTGCCGGTGTCATTTCTTTAATTATTGCAGGGTTCATTTACATTCCAAAAATCATTTTACTATTTTAGCGCAACCTACTTTAACAAACAAGATAATTATTAATGGCTAAAAGAAAACCAAGCACCGAAAAGGTTGCAGAAATATCTGAAAAGAAATCAAGTGTTTTTGCCTTTTTAAAGGCAAAACAGACACAAACTATTTTGGGTTTTTTTTTAATGTTGTTTTCTCTTTTTTTATGCATCGCTTTTATTTCATTTTTATTTAATTGGCAAGAAGATCAGAGCATCGTTCACAAATTATCAAATAGAGCTGTTAAAAGTAAAAATCTATTGGGTAAAATAGGTGCAAATTTAGGGCACTTTTTTATTTACAAAGGTTTTGGTATTGCGGCATTTATAATTTCCTTTCAGCTTGCTTCTTCAGGTTTTTCTATCTTATTAAAAAGAAAATTATCGAAAATAATTATTTCCTGGAACTGGAGTTTAATTGCGATGAGTTTCATCTCTATAACTTTCGGATTCTTAAATGAGGAATTTGCTCTTATTTCTGGTATTATAGGATTTGAAGTGAATCAGTATTTACAAGATTTTATAGGAAAAACGGGACTTACCATACTACTAATCTTCTTTTTTATAGCATACATTGTTTTGCGTTACAAAGTTAATTTTGATGTGTTCATTCATAAAATAAAACAAAAAAGAGCAGCAAGAAAAGCAGCTGCATTATTGTTTGATTCAGAAAAAGAAAGCACAGAAGGAGATAATCTACAAAATACAGCAGCAGAAAAAACATCAGAAAGTATTGTTTTAAGTAACGAAAACAAAGAAAAATCGGCTTTTGAAAAATCTGTTGTTGATTTAAAACCTACTATTTCTAAGCATTCAGGAATAACTTCTAAAAAAGAGGCAATTACTTTAACCATTGAAGAAAACGTTGAACCTACTTTGATAGCAGCTACTACCACAGAAGACATTTTAGAACCCATCGTAGAGATTGACGTGGCCATTAGTAGAGAAGAAAAAAGTGTAACAGAAAATTTATCGGATAAACTATTAAAAGACTTTGGGGAGTTTGACCCTACCCTAGAATTGTCTAACTTTAAGTTTCCAACCTTTAATTTACTAAAGCAGTATAATGAGACCATTTCTATAGACCCTGAAGAGTTAGAGGCAAATAAAGACAGAATTGTAGAAACTTTAAAAAATTATAAAATTGGTATTGCAGAGATTAAAGCTACTGTTGGTCCAACCATTACCTTATATGAAATTGTACCAGAGGCAGGTATTCGAATTTCTAAAATTAAAAATTTAGAAGATGATATTGCTTTGTCATTATCTGCTTTAGGAATACGAATTATTGCACCAATTCCAGGAAAAGGAACTATTGGTATTGAAGTTCCCAATAAAAAATCTACCATTGTTTCTATGCATTCTGTTATTTCTTCAAGGAAGTTTCAAGAATCTCAAATGGAGCTTCCAATAGCCTTAGGAAAAACAATTTCTAATGAAACTTTTGTTGTAGATCTTGCAACCATGCCTCACTTATTAATGGCTGGTGCAACCGGACAAGGAAAATCTGTTGGATTAAACGCCGTATTAACTTCACTTTTGTATAAAAAACATCCTGCGGAAGTAAAGTTTATTTTGGTAGATCCCAAAAAAGTGGAACTTACCTTATTTAATAAAATAGAGCGTCATTACCTCGCAAAACTACCTGACGTAGAAGAAGCAATTATAACAGATACTACTAAGGTTGTGCATACGCTAAATTCACTTTGTATTGAAATGGATAACCGGTATGACCTTTTAAAGAACGCAATGGTTCGCAATATAAAAGAATACAATGTCAAGTTTAAAGCACGGAAATTAAATCCGAATGAAGGCCATCAGTTTTTACCCTATATTGTTTTGGTTATTGATGAATTTGCAGATTTAATTATGACTGCTGGTAAGGAAATAGAAACACCTATTGCCCGTTTAGCGCAGCTTGCCAGAGCTATTGGTATTCATTTAATTGTGGCAACACAAAGACCTTCTGTAAACGTAATTACTGGTATTATTAAGGCGAATTTCCCTGCAAGAATTGCCTTTAGAGTTACCTCTAAAATAGATTCTAGAACCATCTTAGATGCTGGCGGTGCAGATCAGTTAATTGGTAGAGGAGATTTATTGTATACTGCAGGAAACACGCTTAGCAGAATACAATGTGCCTTTATAGATACGCCAGAAGTTGAAAAAATTACCGATTTTATTGGTTCTCAAAAAGCGTATGCCAATGCTTATTTATTACCCGAGTATGAAGATGATGAAAATGGCACAAGTGTTGCTATAGATATTGAAGATAGAGACAAGCTCTTTAGAGACGCTGCAGAAATTATTGTAACCGCACAACAAGGTTCAGCTTCTCTTTTGCAAAGAAAATTAAAATTGGGCTACAACAGAGCTGGAAGATTAATAGATCAGCTAGAAGCTGCTGGCATTGTAGGCGGTTTTGAAGGGAGTAAAGCTAGGCAAGTTTTAATAACAGATTTTGTAGCTTTAGACCAATTATTAGCGAACGAAAAGAACACCTAACTTCTTTTTATTAAAAATGAATACGTATTACATTATGAAAAATATAAAAATCTTAATTTTAAGTCTTTTTATAACCGCAACCGCGTTTTCACAAAGTGAAGAAAAAGCAACCTTTTTGTTAGACGAAGTTTCCGCTAAAATGGGCGCTTATGAAAACATGTATATTGGCTTTAGTCAGACTTTAACAAATGAAGAAGCGGGCATTAAAGAAGGCGATGAACCACCAATTAGAGGAGAGATTACCTTAAAAGGAGAAAAATATAGATTGAATTATCTTGGCAATCAATTTATTTATGATGGCGCAAAACTGCATGTAATTAATCATGACGAAAAAGAAATTTCTATTTTAGATGGAGACCTAAGTGATGATAGCGGATTTATATATCCTTCAAAACTACTGACTTTTTACCAAGATGGTTACAATTTACAAATGGGCTCTTTAAAAAGTATAAACGGTAGAAACATACAATTTGTTACTTTAAATCCTATAGATAGTGCCTCTGAAATTGTGAAAGTAGAACTGGGAATTGATGCAAAAACAAAGCATATTTACAAACTCATACAAACAGGTGCAAATACGTCAAAAACAACCTTTACCATCAATAAATTTAAAAAGAACGAAGATTTATCTGAAAACTTCTTCACTTTTAACAAATCTAAATATCTTAGTGAGAATTATACAATAGATTAATGCCGTCGATTAACAGGAATTTAGTAGCATATGTATATTTAAGAAACTACTTTTGTTACAATGAAAATTTTAGATAAATACATCTTAAAAACATTTTTAGTACCCTTTCTTGCCACCTTTTTAATTGTTCTATTTGTTTTGGTAATGCAATTACTTTGGCAAACATTTGAAAGCATCGCAGGCAAAGGTATTAGCATCACTTTTATTCTAAAGTTTTTATACTATACCACTCTTAGCATCATACCGCAAGCATTGCCAATTGCAGTTTTACTATCGTCTATTATGGCTTTAGGAAGTTTGGGAGAAAACTACGAGTTTGCAGCAGCAAAATCGGCAGGAGTATCACTACAACGTTTGGTAAGGCCTCTCATCTTTTTAACCCTTCTTTTAAGTGGTATCAATTTTTTGTTTTTAAATAATATTTTTCCTTATGCTATCTTAAAACAACAAAATTTATATTACAATATAAAAAAGAAAAAACCAGCATTGGCTTTAATTCCAGGTAGTTTTAATAGCGATTTACCTAATTATCAAATTAAATTTGATGAAAAATATGGTGAAGAAAAAAACCTTTTAAGAAACGTTTTAATTTATGATTTAAGCTCTAAAAAAGGAAATCAAAAAGTAATTACAGCCGAAAGAGGAAAAATAATCTCTGAAGAAGGAAGCAGATACATGACCTTTATTTTATACGATGGTTTTTATTATGAAGACCATACAAAAACGACAAGATCGCGTTCTAAGCAGGAAAAAATGCCAGCTTCTCAAGCTACCTTTAAAGAATATGAATTTAACATTGATATTTCTGATTTGGTTGGTGACGGCGAATTAGACGAAGAGCGCTTTAAAAACAACTTTAAAATGCTTAGAATTAAGCAACTTAATGACACCATACCGCTTCTTAAAACGGCTTACAACGATTTATTAGCGTCTAGAGCTCAATCTATTTCTTCTATATCACAGTCCAAATTATTATACAAATACACAGACTCTTTGAAAGCTGAAAATATAAATGTAAATGGTACCCTAGAAAATTTTACGCTAGACAATAAAATAAGTGTTTTAAATGGTGCAAAAACAAAAATAAATAGTGCGCTTACAAATGTAAAAAACAACAGTACCAGCATCAAATGGAAAAGGAAAACGTTAAACTTTTTCGATTCTGAATATTATGGAAGAATTGCATTGTCCTTTTCTTGTTTAATCTTGTTTTTTATTGGTGCTCCACTAGGCTCAATTATTAGAAAAGGTGGTTTTGGTTTGCCAATGATTTTAGCTATTGCTATCTATGTGATCTATTTCTTTGG
>JBLHIE010000077.1:0-7284 GCA_047614925.1 Arenicella sp. | reverse complement strand
AGTAATACTAAAAACTAATCATATCAAATAAGAAAACTACACAAACACCTTAAAAGACGGTCCATATTTTAATAAAGCAAGCCCACCATACTATTTGAAGTTTTATTTAGACAAATTCATATCAAATATTTCAAAAAAAAAGATAAAATTAAAACTGATTTTTTCGTTTTAATAAAAAAAGAAAATTAACCACATTACTTATAAAAAAAATTTAACTTAGCGATAACCAATCACAAAAAATAAAATACTACGCCCCCTTTACTCAAATTTCATTAAAAAAAGAGGTTGCTTAGTACATAAGTGTGTATTTGTATAAAGAATCTCTATAAATCGAAGATTTCTTTTTGTTGTAAATCAATAGAAAACACAATTATAATTACCCTTACATATAAAATAGTAGAAAAAAACCATGGATTTCACTAATACCGACATGAAACCCTCAGAGAATGAGCACTACAAATCACTCTTAGACTCTATACTAGAAATTGTATCAATTATAGCGCTTATTTATAATAAAAAAGGCAAACCTATAGATTTTTATATCAGAGACCTAAACCTTCCTTTTGCCAAACTATTTAATAAAATGAAACAAGAATTACTCAGTAAAAAAATAACATCAGTAACTTCCACTGCTGAAGATCTCTTGAAATCTCTACTGAAAAAAAATATATGGTTATTTCGGTTACAGATTTCAGAGTCGGAATTTCACCCCAAGAACTTAAAACAATATTTAAACCTTTTTCAAGAGGAAAAAATGTTAAAATAATATAAGAAACTGGTCTCGGCTTGTCAATTACAAAACAAGCCGCAGCTGCAATAAAAGGAAAAAATAATTGTAAAATGTACCGTTAATAAAGGTACTTCTTTTATTGTAAAAACCCCAAAAGAGAATAATATGTATAAACTATTAATTGTAGAAGATACTTTGGTTATAAGAGAGGAGCTGTTTGGCATTCTTACATTAGAAGGGTATAAAGTTTTTCAGGCTGAAAATGGAAAAATCGGATATGAAATGGCTTTAAAACACAATCCAGACCTTATTATTTCAGTCCTATTGACGCCTGAGTTGAATGGTTTTAAAATGTTTGAAAAACTACAGAAACATAAGAAAACAGCAAATATTCCTTTAATTTTTCTCTCTGCCAAAGGTGGAAAACAGGAAATTAGGCCTGGTATGAATGCAGGCGCAGAAGACTATTTGGTAAAGCCTATAAATACAGAAGAACTGATAACAGTTGTTGGTAATAAATTAAAAAAAAAACAACTAATTAAAGACAATATAAATAAACAAGTAGACGAAAATAAATTCTTATTGAAAGAATCTGGTAGAATGGCTAAAATTGGCTATTGGTCGTATAATGAACAAACAGGTGCAAGAAAATGGTCTGCGGCGGTGCATAAAGTTTTTGGAACAGACCCTAAAAAAGAAGTGCCTGAATTGAGTGTAATTTTAAATTGCTTTGAAAAAAAATCTAGAGAAAACCTTTTACAAGCTAGAGAAAAGGTTATTTCTGAGGGTACAGATTATGATCTTGAATTGCAGATAACCAATTTAAGAAATGAAAAATATTGGATTCTACTTATAGGAGAGCCCATATATAATGGTGAGAATGAAATTATAGGTAGTAAAGGAATTGTAAGAATTATTACGCATTTAAAAAAAAATAGAGAAGAATTAAAACGATCTAACGAAAGATATAAATTTATTAGCCTTGCCACTAATGATGCCTACTGGGATTGGGACCTTATAAATGATGAAATTTACAGAAGCGAAGAAGGTTTTAAAAAAGTGTTTGAATTTGATGAAAGTATAAATATACAAAAAATGAAAATGGATGATTATGTTCATCTAAATGACAGAGAAAGAATTGAGCAAACCTTAGCCGAGACCATTAACAATCCTAATAAAAATAATTTTACTTTTGAATATAGTTTTATAAGCCCTAGTGGAAACACCCTTCGCATAATGGATAAAGGCTTTATTGTACGGAATAAAGAAGGCACCGCACTAAGAATAATTGGTGCTGCAACGAACATTACCCAACAAAATAACTTTAAAAATTCTTTAAAGGAAGCATATTCTAATCTTGAAACTATCCTAGAATCTACCGCAGATGGGCTTTTAGTCATAGATACTGGTGACAAAGTAGTACGCTTTAATAAAAAATTTAAAGAATTATGGAAGATACCAGATATTCTCTTAATTGAAATGAACGGAAAGAAAGTACTTGACTTTATTTTGCAGCAGACGGTGTACCCAGAAAAACTACAGAGCTATATAGAAGAATTATATAACAACCCAAAAGATAGCAGTACAAGTAACATTGAACTAAAAGATGGACGTGTATTTGAAAGATACTCGCAACCCAAGATGATGAATGGCAAATATACTGGCCGTGTTTGGAGTTGTAGAGATATAACCGAACGCATAAATGATGCAAAAGAAAAACAGCAATTGTTTGCTTTAGTTGAATCCAGCCAAGAACTTATAGGTTTTGGAGATCTTAATGGAAAACCCACCTTTATTAATAAAGCAGGAAGAAAAGTATTAGGAATTCCTGAGAAAAAGTCACTCTCTAACTATCACTTCTCAGAATTTTTTCCAAGAGATGAAAGACGCACTGTTATCGGAAAATTTACCTCACAGTTTTTGGTAAAAGGAAGATGGGAAGGAGATACATTTTTAAATAATTTAGAAACGAATGAGAAAATGGCAGTATTTATGTCTGCTTTTGTGATAAAAGATAGTAACACCGGTTTACCTATTGGTCTTGGCAATGTAAGTATTGATATTACAAACCGCATTAAAATTCAAAATGAACTAATAGAAGCCAAAGAGGAAGCAGAAAGACTAAGTGGTTTTAAAGGTCAATTTTTAGCAAATATGAGTCATGAAATACGCACGCCTCTTAATGGTATTATTGGTTTTAACAAAATATTACTGCGCAGTAATATAACAACAAAGCAAAGAGAGTATCTAACTGCTATTAAGGTATCTAGCGATATTTTATTGGTGGTTATTAATGATGTTTTAGATTTGGCTAAAATAGAGGCGGGTAAAATGATACTTGAAAAAACCGAATTAAAAATACCTCATATAATCAATTCTGTTTTAAGTACTTTTGAATTGCGCTTGGAAGAAAAGGAACAAACATTAAATACGCATTATGATGAGCGTATTCCTGATTGGGTGCTTGGAGATCCAATTCGTATTAATCAAATATTACTAAACCTAATTGAAAATGCTATCAAATTTACAAATGTAGGTGGAGCTATTAATATACAAGTAAACTTATTAAAAGAAGAAGGAGATACCGTAATTATTGAAATTAAAATATCTGACACTGGTATTGGAATTCCAGAAAATAAAATAGAAAACATCTTTGATACATTTACCCAAAGTAATGATAGTACCTCTAGAAAATATGGAGGCTCTGGTTTAGGATTAAATATTGTAAAACAATTAATAGATTTAATGAAAGGTACTATTTCTGTAAAAAGTCAGTTAAACATTGGTAGCACATTCAATTTAACATTACCACTAATTAAAACAGAAAATACCACAATTAAAATAGATGAGACTGTTTCTAATAACGATAAATTAGAACTCTTAGAACAATTGAAAGGGCTTGAAAAGTTAAAAATTCTGATTGTTGACGACATGGTAATCAATCAGCTGTTAGCTAAAACGATCTTAGAAGGTATTGGCTTTGAAATAGCACTAGCAGAAAATGGAAAAGTTGCCATAGAGCTCCTAAAGAAAAATACCTATGATATTATATTGATGGATTTACAAATGCCGGAAATGAATGGATGGGAAGCTACATATTATATACGCAATAAAATGGACACTTCAAAATCATCCATACCAATCATAGCACTAACAGCTGATGTTACTCAAAAAAGTGCAGCTAAATGTATAGAAGCAGGTATGGATGAATATGTATCTAAACCAATTAATGAAACAGAATTGCTGAATAAAGTGATTAGGTTGGTAACTAATAAAAGAAACGCTATTGGTGAAAAACAGCAAGAACTTCCAAAAATCTCTAACTTAAACTCTCTGAAAGGTCATATGCAAAACAAACCAGAACTGGTAGCACAAATGCTTCAAATGATTTTGAAAGAGACACCCATTATTATTGATCAAATTAATAAATGTTTAGCTATTGGCGATTGGAGTAGCTTGCATGGATATGTTCATAAGATAAAACCAACATTAGATTTAATTGGCTTACCCCAAGACATCGTAAATGTAGCCAAAAAAATAGAAGCATATGCAACAAAAGAAGAAAATTTAGACCAAATACCCACCCAATTAATAAGACTTGAAAAAGCATTAAGCCAAGCCTACAAAGAATTAGAAGAAGAACTACAAATAATTAAAAATTAATAATTTGAAATTATATATAAAATATATGGTAAGTAACCGCTGTAAATTGGCGGTACAAAAAGAACTAACAAAGCTAGGGCTTCATTATAATTTAGTAGACCTTGGTGAAGTAGATTTACTGGAAAACATTACTAAAGAGCAGCGAGAGCAGCTTCAAATTAGTTTACTGCACGTTGGCCTAGAGTTAATGGACGACCGTAAAACCATATTAATTGAAAGAATAAAAAATATCATAATAGAAACTATTCATCATTCAGAAGAAACAGTTAAAATAAATTTCTCTCATCATTTAAGTGAAAAATTAGATCATGACTATGCATACCTTGCAAATATATTTACTGAAGGGCAAGGGACCACAATTGAAAAATTTTTAATCTTTCAGAAAGTAGAAAAAATAAAGGAACTACTTACTTACGGTGATCTTACCGTTACAGAAATATCAAATAAATTAAACTACAGTAGCGTAGCACATCTATCTAAACAGTTTAAAAAAGTGGCAGGTATCGCACCTTCCCAGTTTTTAAAATTAAAAAATATTAGACGACAACCCATTGAAGAAATTGGAACATCTACAAATGATTCTTATATAAAAGTTCTAAATGATACTTCTAGTAAAAATAAAATAAAACTCTTTCTAGTAGACGATGATCCTGTATTTTTAAAGCTGTTAGAAATTCAATTTTCAGAACATAAAGGTTTCACTATAGAAACATATACTACTGGAGAACTGTGTATTGAAAACTTACACCATAATCCAGATATCATTATTTGTGACTATGAAATGAATACTATTCATAAAAAAGCAATGACCGGTATAGAAACACTAGACAAAATAAAATTATTAAATGCGGCCATTCCTGTAGTAATGTTGTCTTCTCAAGATAAAATTGCAGTTGCTGTAGATTGTTTACACCATAAAGCGGCTGATTATATAATAAAAAATAAAACTTCCTTTATGCGTCTTCAAAAGATTATTAGCAATCTTTTAAGTCCTGTTAAATAAAAAAAAGATTTGTCAAGAGAAAACATGTACTCTTCTTAAAAATTATATAACGTATTTAAGAAATTGTACAACACTAAAAGTCAAGTAAGTTCTTAGTTTTGCAAGACGGTTCAAATGTGGATTTCAAGGAATCTAAAATTAACTAGAAAGCAATACATGAAAAATATAAAATTATTAATTACATTCTTAATTATAGGTTTTACTATTAATATTAGTGGTCAAAACGGAAACGGTTTAGGTGATACAACTGGTACGCTTTATGCTGGCGGAACGGTAACAGCTGCAACTGCTAGTGCCAAGCTTTTAGTTGCCATGGCACTTTCACAAACTACAGGGCTTAAATTTGGTTCCCTGGTTTTAAATGGATCCGTTGCTTCTACCGTAGTATATGATCCAAGCAGCACCGATGCAGCTGGACGTACTTTTTCTACTGGAGTGCAAGCATCTTCTGATACGGGTGGAAACACTCCTACATTAGCTGTTTTTGCAGTAACAGGTTCTCACAGTGAGAATTATGCTCTAACATTACCTACGTCCGGTGAAATTGATCTTACTAGCACTGCATATGCAGATTCTTCTGATGATAAAGAGATTATGACTATTGATGCATTAAAAATAAGTTTTGCAAATAAAGCCTACACCTCTGGTTCCTTAAGGGCTAGTACACTTGATGCATCTGGTGATGATACCATTACTCTTGGGGGAACCCTAAATATAAGTATAGGACAAAAAGCTGGAACTTACACTGGAACATACGAAATAAGTGTTGATTATAACTAAAATTACCTTATATTAGTGATATTAATTCATAGATCCTTCAAAAAAGAATTTTTATGGAAAAAAGATTCCTATTTTTAACACTATTATTAGTTTGCCTTATAAACAAAACCTTTTCACAAGGAGATCTTGTTATTACACCAAACCGGGTTGTTTTTAAAGAGCGTCAAATAAAAGAAGTTATCAATTTAATCAACGTAGGTTCAGAAACAAATACCTTTACAGTATCATTTGTGCAAAGACGGATGAATGAAAACGGAAGTTTCACAATTATTACGGAGCCGGATGAAGGGCAAATGTTTTCAAATGATTTATTAAGAATTTATCCCCGTCAGGTTACTCTATCACCAGGCGAAGGTCAAGTTGTCATGCTACAACGCAGGCGAAACAGCAATATGAAAGATGGCGAATATCGCTCCCATTTGTACTTCAGAGCTGAAAAAAAAATCACTCCTTTAGAAAACATAAATACTACTACAAATACAGAAGCAATGTCTGTTGTATTAACACCCGTTTTTGGTATCAGTATTCCAATTATCATACGTTCCGGAATCGTAAATGCAAAAGCAAGCATTAGCGACTTAAGTGTAGAAAATTTGAAAAATAGACAAATAAAATTTACGCTAAACCGAGAAGGAAATATTTCGCTTTACGGAGACATTACCGTTGAGTATATTCCCTTAAAGGGGGAACCTGTTACCATAGGGCTTCTTAGAGGAGTAGCTATTTACACTACCATAAATAAACGTTTCGTATCTATTACTATTGACGAAAAATATAAATTTAATGAATCAAAAGGTTCCTTAAAAATAAGCTATAACAGCCGGGCTGGAGTAAGTAAAAAAGAACTCTATACCTCAGAAAACATAAAGTTAGGCGGTTAAAAGTATATGGAAATTATTTTAAATAAAGATTATATAAAATTAATAACAATTCTATTAGTTCTGTATGCCCAATTTTGTTGGGCACAACCTTCTTTACCCCAAAGAAGTATAACACTCAATCCCACACAAGAACTATTTTTTGGTAAATTCTATGATAAAGGAAATGGAGGATCTATTTCTGTTGATTGGCAGGGAAACAGAACTACTTCAGGAGACACAGTAGCAGT
>JBLHIE010000076.1:0-7315 GCA_047614925.1 Arenicella sp. | reverse complement strand
ACGTGTCCATAATAGCTTTGTACAAAGTATTCATTCCTGGATCATTAAATTGAGATGCAATGGTGCCGTAAACAGGCATGTCATCCATATGAATATGCCACAAATTATTGTTGCGCATGTATTGTTTTTTTACATCTCTAACCGCATCTAAAGCACCTCTTTTATCGAACTTGTTTAGGGCAACCAAATCAGCAAAATCAAGCATGTCAATTTTTTCTAACTGAGTTGCAGCACCAAACTCAGGCGTCATTACATATAAAGACGTATCTGAGTGCTCTATGATTTCAGTATCCGATTGTCCAATACCAGAAGTTTCTAAAATAATTAAATCGAATTCGGCGGCTTTTAAAACTTGTACGGCTTCATTTACATACTTAGACAACGCTAAATTAGATTGACGCGTTGCTAAAGAGCGCATGTAAACACGCGGATTGTTAATCGCGTTCATGCGAATTCTATCTCCTAAAAGTGCGCCACCTGTTTTTCTTTTTGAGGGATCTACAGAAATTAAACCCACTGTTTTATTTGGGAAATCGACTAAAAACCGTCGCACTAATTCGTCTACTAAAGAAGACTTACCAGAACCACCAGTTCCTGTAATTCCTAAAACCGGAGTTTTAGAGTTTTTGTTTTTTGTATGTATTTTATCTAAAGTTGCTTTTGCAATTTCTGGAAAATTTTCTGCAGAGGAAATAACTCTTGCAATACTTCCTATTTCTTTCTTTGCCAAACTTTCCATAGAAACATCTAATGCATCACCAAGTGCAAAATCAGAAGTTTTTACCAAATCATTAATCATTCCTTGCAGTCCTAATGCTCTGCCATCATCGGGTGCATAAATTCTAGTAATTCCATAATCCATCAAATTTTTAATTTCTTCAGGAAGAATTACACCACCACCGCCACCAAAAATTTTAATGTGTCCGGCACCTTTTTCCTTCAGTAAATCATACATGTATTTAAAATACTCATTGTGTCCTCCTTGGTAAGAAGTAATTGCAATGGCATTTACATCCTCTTGAATGGCACAATTTACTACCTCTTCTACAGATCTGTCGTGTCCTAGGTGAATGACTTCAACTCCAGTAGATTGAATAATTCTACGCATGATATTTATGGCAGCATCATGGCCGTCAAAAAGTGCAGCGGCAGTTACAATTCGTACTTTATTGGTAGGTTTGTATGTTTTAATTTGTTCCATTCGTAATACTTGTTAGTTTTTAGAGTTGCAATTTACGAAAATCCTAAAATATTATAGAAATCTTTAACTTTTTATTAATATAGTTTATTAAATTGATTTCTTGTTGATTGTTAGCGTTGAATTTGGCATAATTTTTGGTATTATCTAAATGTTATTAATCCTTAAATACTTTCTAATGAAATATATAAAATCATTATTGTTGGCCTTTGTTATTGTGTTTTCTTCCTGTAATTCTGTAAAGGTTGTGGTAGATTTCGATAGTAAAGTAGATTTTAAAAAATATAAAACATTTGCTTTTTATAAGACAGGAATTGATAAAGCAGAAATTTCTGACTTAGATAAAAAGAGAATATTAAGAGTTATTGAGGCAGAACTTTCTCTTTTAGGAATGATGAAGTCTGAAAATCCAGATATGTTAGTGAGTATTTTTACGAAATCTAGAGAAAAAGTAAATGTAAACCAAATTAATAATTTTGGATACGGTTTTGGTTGGGGTTGGAATCCATGGATGTGGAATGGGGCGAATAATAATAACATAAATATTTCTCAATATACCGAAGGAACCCTTTTTATCGATTTTATAGACAAAGAAAAGAAAGAGTTGGTTTGGCAAGGCGTTGGAACCGGTGCTTTGAAAATTCAAAATAGAGAAAAAAAGGAAGAGAGAATTAAAGAGTTTGTAAAAGAAATTGTTTCGAGATTTCCTCCAGGGAAAAATAAATAAACTAAAATTAGCGTTCTTTTGAACGCTTTTTTTATGCGCAAATATGTTATTTTTGCAGAATGTACAATAAAAGAATACCGTTAGAAGAAGGAGATTATTACGAAAATGAACAAGGGTACAGAGTTTTTACAGCACAGTTTCACCGTAAAAGAGGGTCTTGTTGTAAAAATGGTTGTAAACATTGCCCTTATGGGTACGACAAAAAAACAGATACGTTTAAATAAGTAGTAGTTTTCTTGTCAAAAAGGTTTCACGTGAGAGCAAAAGTATAAAAATGCGACGAATACCCGTCTTCAGTCAAAAACTATAGATAATTTAAACACTAGTTTTACATCGGTAATTGAAGCGTGATTTTCTCGAGTATGGGCAGTGAAAGTTGAGAATCTTTTCGCTTTTAGATACACTACAAATCTTTTTTTGAATAAAGAACAGGTAAAAAAGTAGGTTTGCGCAACGCTCCTTTATTAAAACAGGTTTTGCATTGCAGGACCAGACACTAATTAATAAAATGATTAGAATTGGCATTAAATATTTCTATGTCTTAAGGGGTTAGTTCCCTTAAGGTATTAAAACGAATATTCATAGATTCTCTCTTAGTTCCTTAAAATAATCGAAGGCTTCTAAAAGTCTACTTCCATACCAAGAGAAATACTCTCCATTTACTAAAATTACTTTCGCATCTATTGCATACTCTTTAAAATCTAGTTTGTTCTTTCCTTTAAAAGGGTAGGGCTCAGAAGATAAGAAAACAGCATCAATTTTTTTAGTTCTTAAATCTTCTAAAAATATTTCCGGATACCTGTTCTCGTTTTTATAGCAGTTTTCAAGTTTGGTAAGTTTTAAAAGATGATTTATAAACGTATGATTCGCAGCAACCATCCAAGGGTTTTTCCAAATAAAATAAACTACTTTTAATTTTGGTTTGTCTTCAATGAAGTGCTTAAAATCTTTAATTTTATCTTGTAACTTTTTCGTAAGAATGTAAGCTTTCTCTTCACAAGAAAAGAGGGTACCATAATACGCAATGAGTGCAAGAATATCCTTTATTGTACAAATATCAGAAACATGTGTTGTCGCAATTAAACTACAGTTTTTCACAATTTCTTTTGTATTTTCTTCTTTGTTGCAAAGAATAATATCGGGTTGTAGTGCTTTAATTTTTTCTAAGTGGATGTTTTTTGTTCCGCCTACAATAACTTTATCTTTTTTCAAGTTATTAGGATGTATACAGAATTTAGTAACGCCAACAATATTTTTTTCCAAACCTAAAGTGACCAATAGCTCCGTTAAACTTGGTACTAATGATATTATTTTTAGGTTCTTCATAAAGACTTATATAAAAGGTTGCATTTGAAGTTGCAACTCTTTTGCTTTTAAGGCTGCTTTTGCAGCAAAATCAGTATCTTTAGAAGCATAAATAATTCCTCTAGAAGAATTTATTAGCAAGCCTATGTTTTCAGTCAGACCGTATCTACAAACATCCTGTAGGTTTCCACCCTGCGCGCCAACACCAGGAACTAGTAAAAAAGAATTCGGTACTATTTTTCTAATTTCTTTAAAATATACTGCTTTCGTAGCACCAACAACATACATTAAATTGGCGGAGTTTTTCCAGTCTTTAGAAGTTTCTAAAACATGTTTGTATACCTCTTTTTCATTTATTTTCTTTGTTTGAAAATCAAAAGCACCTTCGTTAGAAGTTAAGGCTAGCATAATGGTGTGCTTGTTTTTAAAAGCTAAGAAAGGTTCTACAGAATCTTTGCCCATATAGGGCGCAACGGTGACAGCGTCAAAAGCTAAATCCTCAAAAAATGCTTTGGCGTACATGGTAGATGTATTTCCAATGTCACCACGTTTGGCATCTGCAATTGTAAAAATTTCAGGATAATTTTCATTTAAGTAACGAATGGTTTTTTCTAAAGATTGCCATCCTTTGATACCATAAGCCTCGTAAAAAGCGGTATTTGGTTTGTATGCAACGCAAAGTTGATGTGTAGCATCTATAATAGCTTTGTTAAATGAAAAAATAGGGTCTTCTTCTTTTAATAGGTGGGAAGGAATCTTCTCTAAATCGACATCTAATCCGATACATAAAAACGATTTCTTCTTTCTTATTTGGGCTACTAATTTTTGTGTTGTCATAATATCTATAAAGTTCCGCAAAAATACTTAAATTAGGCTTTGTTTTGTAAGTTTTAAAAAGGAAAGAAGACAATAACTTTAAAATACTTCAATACTATAATGAAAAAAATATTCCTTCTTTTTATAATTGTGTTTACAAGCTGTAATTTTGAAAGACCTACCCAATTCTCTGAACTCGCCTTAAAGGACACTGTTCACAGCATAAATAATACTTCATTTTCTATAGAAGAAATGTTGCAGAAATACAAAGGAAAGAAGGTGCTTATTGATGTTTGGGCTTCTTGGTGCGGAGATTGTATCAAAGGTTTGCCAAGTGTTCGAAATCTTCAAAAAGAGTTTCCAGAAGTTGTTTTTTTATTTTTATCGGTGGATAAAAGTAAGAATGCTTGGAAAAACGGAATTGAAAGATTTCAAATTAAAGGAACGCATTACAACTTGCCCAAAGGAATGAAGTCTGGTGATTTTGTTGATTTTATCAACTTAGGATGGATTCCAAGATATATGGTGATTGATGAACAAGGAAAAATCACCCTATTTAAAGCAACTAAGGCTTCAGATTCTTCATTAGCGGAAGCTCTAAAGTTTGTTATATAAATCGTTTTAGTAACTATTCTCATTTGCAACTATAAGTTAAGATTCCATTTCTTAAATTTACGGCATAAACGAACCGTAAAAAAAAAGCTTTTAGAAGCTTCTAAAATTATAATTATGAGAACAAAGATTGTTGCAGGGAACTGGAAGCTGAATAACGACAAAGAAGAAAGTAAAAATTTAATAAAAGATTTAAAAAAGGCTATCAAAGGAAATGAGCTTCAGCATACGCGTGTAATTGTTGCACCCACTTTTGTTAATTTATCCTATGCTGTAAAAGCAGCAAGAAGATCTAAGATAGAGGTAGTGGCACAAAACATGCACCAAGCTGCAAACGGAGCATTTACTGGAGAAGTTTCTGCAGATATGTTAAAAGCGATTGGGGTAGAAACGGTAATCTTAGGACACTCAGAAAGAAGAACTTACTTTAATGAAACAGATGCTGCTTTAGCTGAAAAAGTTACAACAGTTTTAGAAAAAGGAATGGAAGCAATTTTCTGTTTTGGTGAATTGTTAGAAGATAGAAAATCAGAAAATCATTTTGCTGTTGTAGAAAGCCAATTAAAAAACGGATTATTTCATATAGAAGCAAAAGATTGGAAAAGTATTATTTTGGCGTATGAGCCTGTTTGGGCAATTGGTACAGGAGAAACTGCAAGTCCAGAACAAGCGCAAGAAATGCATGCTTTTATAAGAGGAATTATAGAAAAGCAATACGATAAAAAAGTAGCAGACAACGTATCTATCTTATACGGTGGAAGTGTAAAACCTGCCAATGCAGAAGAAATTTTCTCTAAACCAGACGTAGATGGTGGTTTAATTGGTGGGGCAGCTTTAAGTGTAACAGATTTTACAGGAATTATTAATGCGATCTAAGTACCATACTTCCAAAGAAAACCAATAAATTTGCATCGAGATTTTTTTAATCTTGATGCATTTTTTTTTGATATCATACTTATGGATAATATTTATATAGAATACAATTTTACATGCTCACCAAAGGAGCCAGCTACAGAGATTCTAGTTGCAGAATTAGGAAATGTTGGTTTTGAAAGTTTCGTAGAAAACGAAAATGGAGTAACAGCTTATATTCAGAAGACAGATTGGAATGCAGAGATATTGGCTGATATTTTTGTTTTAAACTCAAAGGAATTTTCTATTGACTACAATCAAAATGAAGTGCCTCAGACAAACTGGAACGAAGAATGGGAAAAGAATTTCGAGCCAATTCAGGTAGATGATTTGGTAAGCATACGTGCACCATTTCACGAAAATCCTAATTTAAAGTACGATATTGTAATTGAGCCTAAAATGAGTTTTGGTACCGGACATCATGAAACAACACACATGATGGTACAACACTTATTACAATTAGATTTAGAAAATAAAAAGGTGTTAGACATGGGCTGCGGAACCGGAATTTTAGCAATTTTTGCTGAAATGAAAGGAGCGAAACCTTTAGATGCTATAGATATTGATAATTGGTGTTATGAAAATTCTGTAGAGAACGTTGCGCGCAATAACTGTAAAAACATTGCTGTTTATGAAGGAGATGCTTCACTTTTAGTGGATAAAAAGTACGACGTTATTATTGCGAACATCAATAGAAATATACTTTTAATGGACATGAAAGTTTACACGAATTGTTTAGAAGAGAAGGGTGTTTTATTATTAAGCGGTTTTTACGAGCAAGATATTCCAGTAATAGATGCTGAGGTATCTAAATATGGTCTAAAACTAGAGAAATTTATTCAAAGAAATAATTGGGTCGCCTTAAAATATAATAATTAAAAAGTATTTTTTATTTTTATAGCATGAGTACAAAAGAAAAAATTCAGGAAGAAGTAGATGTTCTAGAAAAAGAAGTTTTTCAGCATGAGATTGTTTTGCACAATGATGATGTAAATACGTTCGATCATGTAATTAA
This sequence comes from Arenicella sp., assembly GCA_047614925.1. Taxonomy (GTDB): domain Bacteria; phylum Bacteroidota; class Bacteroidia; order Flavobacteriales; family Flavobacteriaceae; genus Polaribacter. The sequence goes on along the minus strand of JBLHIE010000076.1, from coordinate 730 downwards.
TTCTTTAATTGATGTTTGTGAGCATACATTAGAGCAAGCAGAGCAATGTGCAACTTTAGTTCATTACAAGGGCAAGTGCACAGTAAAGTCTGGCGAGTTTAAAGATTTAGAGCCAAGATGTTCTAAATTGTTACAATTGGGTTTGTCTGCAGAATTAATATAATTTATGGAAAACGTATTTAAGTATTTCGAGTTTTCAGATTTTTTTAAGGACACATCTGGCTCTTTTTCAGGAAATGAAATTTGTTTTACAGTCTTAAATGAAACCCATTTTTTAATTTTTGAAAAAATGAATGAAACCTATAACTTATATGTTTCAAAATATAATAACAAAGCAGAAGTTGGTGTAAAACCTGCTCTTATTTTAGAGTTGGTTGTAGAGAATTACGATAAGAGTCTGCCAGAACACCGCATTGCTATGCGACAATATTTGGGTTAAATAGAAAGGTTGTTTCTAAATTTTTATTGGCATAACAATTTTTATTCTCTCTGAGGTACTCTCTAATTTATGTATAGCTCTTGTATTGGTGCATAAGCCTTCGAAGTTGGTAAAAAGCAATAACTTGGGTTTTCAAAACAGAGCGAATGCAATTCAATATTCAATACCCATTTAAAGGAGCAATAGAGAAATATATTTTACTTTTAACTTTGCTTCTAATTTCATGTGGTAAAGAGCAAGATGGTTTAATACAGCCTATTTCCGCAGAAATATCTTCATTTTCTTTTTTAG
>JBLHIE010000075.1:0-7336 GCA_047614925.1 Arenicella sp. | reverse complement strand
ATATATACTTGTGTAACAATTATATCTTTTCTACTTGCATATAACTTAATTCCAATGGTGTTTTTCTTCCGAATATTTTCACCATTACTTCAAGTTTACGCTTTTCTTCGTTTACTTTTTCTATAGTCCCATCAAATCCATTAAAAGGACCATCTACAACTTTTACTGTTTCTCCTATATTAAAAGGAATTGCAATATTTTCGTCTTGGATAGAAAGCTCATCAACCTTACCTAGCATTCTGTTTACCTCTGCCTTACGCATAGGAACAGGAGCACCGCCCTTTACCTCTCCTAAAAAACCAATAACACCGGTAATTCCTTTAATTACGTGAGGTACTTCTCCTGAAAGATTTGCCTCTACCATTATGTAACCAGGAAAATATACTTTCTCTCTGTTTACTTTTTTACCGTCTCTTATTTGAATTACTTTTTCTGTTGGAACAATAACTTGACTCACATAATCTGACAACCCAACACGTGAGATTTCAGTTTCTATATAAGCTTTTACTTTATTTTCTTGTCCACCAATGGCTCTAACAACATACCATTTCATTACTGAATCAGTCGCCATTATTAATTATTTTTAAACATTGTGAAAAAATTATCTAAACCTGTTTGAAAAACATAGTCTATACCAGCCACTGCTAATGCAAACAAAATAGTAAACACAGCAACAGTTACTGTTGTCTTTTGAGCCTCTTCTTTTGAAACCCAAGTCATGTGATTGCTTAGTTCCTCAAAAGATTCTTTAATATATTGTATAAACTTCATTTCTTTTGTCTGTTTTGCACGGGCGGAGAGATTCGAACTCCCGACAGCTGGTTTTGGAGACCAGTGCTCTACCGCTGAACTACGCCCGTTTCTTATTCATTGATAAAGGCATCCCGATAAAACCGGGACGCCCTTTAAATTATAACTAGTAAACTAATTAAATATTTTAGTCTAATAATTCAGTTACCTGACCAGCTCCAACTGTTCTACCACCCTCACGGATAGCGAAACGTAAACCAACATTTAATGCGATTGGTTGAATTAAATCTACAGTAATTGTTAAGTTATCTCCTGGCATTACCATTTCAACTCCTGAAGGCAAGTTAATAGTACCCGTTACATCTGTAGTTCTAACATAGAACTGAGGACGATAGTTGTTGTGGAACGGCGTATGACGACCACCTTCTTCTTTCTTTAAAACATAAACTTCTGCTTTAAATTTAGCGTGTGGTGTTACAGAACCTGGTTTACAGATTACCATACCTCTCTTAATATCTTCTTTTGCAATACCTCTTAATAAGATACCTGCATTATCTCCTGCCTCACCTCTATCTAAAATTTGACGGAACATTTCAATACCAGTAACAGTAGAAGTCATTTTGACAGCTCCCATACCAATAATATCTACAGTATCTCCTGTGTTTGCAATACCTGTTTCGATACGACCTGTAGCTACAGTTCCACGACCAGTAATTGAAAATACATCTTCAACTGGCATTAAGAAAGGCTTATCAACTTCTCTTAAAGGCTCTTCGATCCAAACATCTACAGCTTCCATTAATTCTAAAACAGTATCAACCCATTTTTGTTCACCGTTCAATGCACCTAATGCAGATCCTGCAATTACGGGTCCATTATCACCGTCATATTCGTAAAAAGAAAGCAACTCTCTTACTTCCATGTCTACTAATTCGATTAATTCTTCATCATCAACCATATCCACTTTGTTCATGAATACAACCATACGAGGAATACCAACCTGACGTCCTAATAAGATATGTTCTCTAGTTTGTGGCATTGGTCCATCTGTTGCAGCAACTACTAAAATTGCTCCATCCATCTGAGCAGCACCCGTTACCATATTCTTTACGTAATCCGCGTGACCTGGACAGTCAACGTGAGCATAGTGACGATTTGCTGTTTGATACTCTACATGTGAAGTATTAATTGTAATACCTCTTTCTTTCTCCTCTGGAGCATTGTCAATCTGATCAAAAGATTTAGATTCACAGAAACCTGCATCCGATAATACTTTGGTAATAGCCGCAGTTAATGTAGTTTTACCGTGATCTACGTGTCCGATAGTACCAATGTTTAAGTGTGGTTTCGAACGGTCAAAATTTGCTTTTGCCATGATTATTAATTTTAATTCTTAGTTTAATTATATTTAGTGTCTAATAATACGTAATAAATGAGCCAGCGATGGGATTTGAACCCACGACCTCATCCCTACCAAGGATGCGCTCTACCAACTGAGCTACACCGGCTTGTTGATACTTTTGAGCGAAAGACCGGGTTCGAACCGGCGACATTCAGCTTGGAAGGCTGACGCTCTACCAACTGAGCTACTTTCGCAAAAATGTAAATTGTGGGGAGAGCAGGATTCGAACCTGCGAAGACGTAGTCAACGGAGTTACAGTCCGTCCTCGTTGGCCGCTTGAGTATCTCCCCCTTTCATTTACTATTTCAATGAACCAATTGCTTTCGCAATTATTTATGTTTTTTAGAGCCGATGGAGGGACTCGAACCCACGACCTGCTGATTACAAATCAGCTGCTCTAGCCAGCTGAGCTACATCGGCTTTTGCTGTAAAAAACAAACCGCTATTTCTAACGGTTTGCAAATGTATAAAGTTTTTTCATATTTAAAAACTTTTTATAATAATATTTTTGATTTTTTTATCATTTTATGAAATTAAAGAATCTCTCTGCTTTTCTTTAGATCTTTTTAACTGCCTCTTTAAATTATCTACTGCAGCATTAACGCCCTCTTCAAAGGTTTTTGTCTCTCTTTTTACGATTAACTCGCTACCTGGTATATTTATTTTTATTTCTGTAATTTTATTTTCTTTATCACTTGTATTTTGCACCTTTAAAAAAACCTCTGCATTTACTATTTTATCATGAAATTTTATCAATGCTGAAACTTTCTCTTCTACAAGTTCAATTAACTGGTTGTCTGCATTAAAATTTACTGATTGCGTGAATACTTTCATAAGTCATTATTTTTTTTTTTGCTTCTAGGGTGAGCTTGATTATATACTTTTTTTATCGCATCAAGACTATTATGTAAATAGACTTGTGTAGAAGCTAAAGAGGAATGCCCTAGCAATTCTTTAACAGAATTTAAATCTGCACCTTCATTTAAAAGGTGTGTTGCAAAAGAATGCCTTAAAATATGAGGGCTCTTTTTTACCTTTGAAGATACTTGACTAAAATAAGAATTTATAATTCTGTAGACAAGTGTTTCGTATATTTTATTTCCTTTTGAAGTAATTAAAAGAAATTCTGAATTAAATTGACTTTTGTCTCTAATCGCTAAGTATTCATGTAAGGTCTCTAATACTGATGTTAGTATTGGTACAAACCGCTCTTTATTTCGCTTTCCCAATACTTTTATAGTGCCATTTGCCAAATCTACATCGCTTTCTTTTATGTGAATCAACTCCGCTCTTCTCATACCTGTTGAATACAAGAGCGCAACTAGTAATTTGTCTCTAATAGCGTCAAAATCTTTATTTTCGTTGATATTTAAAAGCACCTGATTGATCTCTTTTTGCGTAAATGGCACCTGTACTTTCTTTGGCACTTTTAATGCTTTGTGCTGAGAAAGTGGATTCGTTTCTCTTTGCCCAGTCTTCTGAAAAAATTTATAAAACGATTTCAAAGAACTGATCTTTCTGTTCACGGTATTGTTTGAGATACCTGCATCCACCAAACAAACAACCCAACTTCTTATCTGCGCGTAGTTTACAGTTACCAAGCTCTCTTGATCATAAACTACTTCGCAAAAATCTTTAAATGCAACAAGGTCTGTCTTGTAAGCCGTAACGGTGTGTTTAGAATACCCTTTTTCTAACAAAAGGTATTCTAAAAAAGTTGCGATATGGTTGTTTGAAATCAATCTCTTTAATCTTTCTATCAAAGTTACTACATTTAAACGCAAAAAATCTCGCAACACTAAATTAGTGTTGCGAGATTAATACTATAGAATATATGTTATTTCTAACCTACTTCTTCTTTGGTTCTTAAACCTTGTACGTAAGAAGCTTTAATTCTTTGCGCTCTATTTGCTACAGAAGGTTTTGTGAAGTTCTTTCTAGCACGTAAATTTTTCATCGTTTTTGTACGATCAAATTTTCTTTTGTAACGCTTTAAAGCTCTATCGATATTCTCTCCTTCTTTAATTGGTATAATTAACATAAGTTGGCACCTCCCTTCATAGTATCTTTATATTTTAAATAGTACTGAAACTATTGATTTATTTTTTGGACTGCAAATGTAATTATTAAATATGAACTAAAATTTGAAATTCGTAATTTCTTTTTAGCCGCAGAATTGTGAAAAGTTAAAAAATACTCTGAACTTAACTATTAATTATTTTGCTCTTCTCTCTCTCTTTTCTTTTGTCTCTAACTTCTTAAACTTAAGTCGCAGGATTGTATTCTTTGTTATCAATTACCATTTTTGCAATGATCTCCTTTAATATTTCTGACGTTCCACCTCCAATTGGCCCCAACCTACTATCTCTTGACAAGCGCGCTAAAGGGTATTCTTCCATATAGCCATAACCTCCTAATAATTGTAGGGCGTCATAAATAACCTCATCAGCCATTTTTGTCGACAACAACTTAGACATACTTGCTTCTTTAACAACATAAGAACCTTGATCTAATCTTTTTGTAATTGAATAGTTGTACTCTCTACACATGTCTACTTTACTCGCCATTTCTGCAATTTTATGCCTCAATGCCTGAAATTTATCCAAAGACTTGCCAAAAGCAATTCTTTCTTGCATATACTTAATTACATAATCTAAGGCAAATTCTGCTCTTGCATGGGCATTTACCCCCATTATTAAACGCTCTAATGCAAAATGCTGCATGATGTAAGGAAAACCCTTACCTTCTTCTCCCATTAAGCTCTCTGCCGGAATCTCTACATTATCAAATGCCAATTCTGCAGTATCCGAAGCGCGCCAACCTAGCTTATCTAACTTGGTTGCAGAAACACCTGCTGCTGCTCTATCTACCACAAAAAGACTAATCCCTTTGTACTTCTCTGAAGGATCTGTCTTTGCAGCTACAATTAAGTAATCTGAGTAGACACCATTTGTGATGAAGGTTTTAGAACCGTTTAAGATATATTTATCTCCTTTTTTAATTGCTGTAGATCGCATTCCTGCAACATCACTTCCACCAAAAGGCTCCGTAATACACAAACATCCAATCATATCTCCTGCTACACTTGGCACAAGATATTTTTGTTTGATAAGCTCTGTTCCTTCTTTATTTAAGTGGGTCATTGCAAGAAATTCATGTGCCCACATTGCCGCAGCGAATCCACCTGAATTTATTTTTTGCAATTCTTCTAAAAAAATCACTGTATAAAACAAATCTAAATCTAAGCCTCCATGTTCTTCTGGAGTACAAAGTCCGAAATAACCCATTTCACCAAACTTTTTCCAAATAAATCTTTCAATGGTACCTGTTTTCTCCCATTTATCAATAAAAGGAACTACTTCTTTTTGTAAAAAATCTTTAAAACTAGCACGAAAAGCTTCGTGCTCCTCAGTAAAATACATACTACTCATTTGATGTGAATTTGAGTTATTTATTCAGCCACCAAATATAAGACTATTCTATCATACAAATCTACAGGAAAACCAATGATATTTTTTAATTCTGAAATATCTTGTAGCTCTGCAACCTCATCTCGGTATTCGAAAATTTTCTTACACAATTCATAATTTACATAAGGATTTATGAGTAATTCCCTAAAAGACACTGTATTTACGTTCTGTTTTTGAATATTTGGTAATTCTACAACCTTAAAAACAAGTAGCAGTTTCACTACTAATTCCGCCTCTAAACCCCACACTTCATAAAGTTGATTTGACATAGAAAAACCCTGTAATTTAGAACGATACTTAATAATTCTTTCTGAAAGCTTCTCTCCTACTCCGTAAATTGTTCTTAAATCTTCTTTTGTGGCCTTATTGATGTCTTTTGTAGTTATTATATGCTTCTTTTTTTGAGGATAAAAAGGCTTATCTCCAGAGAATAAAGGTTTTGTATTTTGATTTCTCTTTACAACCCAATCAGGAAATTTAAAATAGGGTGCAATGGTGTTTAAAAGCGAATCTGAAATAGCAGTTACCTTTTGAAACTCTTTTTTAGAATTCACAAATTTACCTGTTTGCCTAAATACCAACAATCGGTCTATCTCACTTAAAGACATTCCTAATTGTCCCCCTTTATAGTCTGTAATATAATTAGGATTGAATGGGTAAATTTTAGGCTTTATATTTTGTATCGAAACCGACTTTAGACTGTCAATTTTCTTATAAAAAGCTAAGGTTTCAGTAGTCTCTAAAGCTACTTTTTCATCAGAATAAAAATCAACAAAAACAATAATAAATTGAAATACAACAACGAATGTTGCTAAAAGAAAAATCCCATTTCTTTGGTTTTTGTGATACCAGAAATGGGATTTGAATATCTTCATATAAAATTTTTATGCCTTGCCTGCCTTTATAGCACTCATGTACCTTTTTAATTCATCTTTCACCTTTGGCGCTAATAAAACTAGACCGATCATGTTTGGAACCATCATTGCAAAAACCATTGCATCTGAAAAACCAATTACCGAACCTAAACTTGCCGCTGCTCCAATCACAACAAAGATACAGAAGATTACTTTATAGACATATTCCATTCTTTTAGACCTACCAAATAGATACGCCCAACCTTGAAAACCATAGTAAGACCAGGATATCATAGAACTAAATGCAAATAAAACAACTGCCACTGTTAAAACATATGGAAACCAAGAAATTGCAGACTCAAAGGCTCCAGAAGTCAATAATATTGCTTGCGCATCATTTAAAGAAGCATTCTCTGCAGTTACATTTCCTGTAATAATTAACACCAAAGCGGTCATTGTACAAACGACAACAGTATCAATAAATGGCTCTAATAAAGCAACCATACCCTCACTTGCTGCATATTTTGTTTTTACTGCAGAATGCGCAATAGATGCAGAACCAATACCTGCTTCATTTGAAAATGCTGCTCTTCTAAACCCTTGAACTAAAACCCCAACAGCACCCCCAGCAATTCCTTCTGGACTAAATGCACCGTTGTAAATTTGTAAGAATGCACTCCCAATCATATCATAATTTGAAAAGATAACAAAAAGTGAAGCTGCCACATAAATCGCTACCATAAAAGGAACAATCTTATCTGTTACTTTTGCTATTTTTTTAATTCCTCCAATAATTACAATACCAACTAGAATCGCCATTACCAATCCAAACAACCATCCTTTACCATGTAAAATAGAAA
>JBLHIE010000074.1:0-7518 GCA_047614925.1 Arenicella sp. | reverse complement strand
TTCCTTCTAATGATGTCATGTTAATTGTTTCTCAAATTCAAGAGTTGTATATTGATGATGAATTATTGCAGGAAGACGGCTTAATAAACCTTTCTAAAGGAAATATAGCTGCCATAAATGGTTTAGATACCTATGCAATTCCGCAATTTAAAACACAATTGTCTTACCAAAGACCTAAAAAATAAGTTAAAGTGTATGAAGATTCTTGTAACAGGCGCCACCGGATATATTGGTAAGAGGTTAATACCTCTTTTACTAAATGATGGACACGTTGTGGTGTGTGCCGTGCGAGATAAAACAAGAGCACAGAATTATTTTAAAGATAGAAAAAATATTATTTTAGTAGAAGCAGATTTTTTAAATTCTCAAAGCTTAGAAAATATACCTAAAGACATAGATATCGCCTATTATTTAATACACTCGATGTCTAATTCGGTAAAAGAGTTTCATATTTTAGAAGAAAAATGTGCTTTCAATTTTAAAAGGTTTGCAGAACAGTCTCAGTTAAAACAAGCCATTTATTTAAGCGGAATTACAAACGACACGAAACTCTCTAAGCACCTACTTTCAAGAAAAAATGTGGAAAAAACATTGGCCTCTGAAAAATATGCATTAACTACTTTTAAAGCAGGCATTATTGTGGGTTCTGGCAGTTCTTCTTTTGAAATAATTAGAGATATTGTAGAGAAGCTACCTTTTATGATTGCCCCGAAATGGTTAAATACGAAAACACAACCTTTAGGTATTAGAGATATTTTGTCTTTTTTACACAGAGCCATTGGAAAAAAAGAGTTGTACAATAAATCATACGATGTTTTTGGACCTGAAATATTGACCTATAAGGAAATGTTATATCAATTTGCCGAAGTCAGAAAGTTAAAAAGACGCATTGTAACCGTACCTGTAATGACGCCAAAATTATCCTCTTACTGGTTGTATTTTGTCACTTCGACCTCTTACAAGCTGGCGACTACTTTAGTGAATTCTATGGGGGTAGAAGTTATTGGAATCAAAAGTAATATCAATGCTATTTTAGACGTGCAACCCATGTCATACAAGAAAGCTGTTAAGTTTGCTTTTGAAAAGATAGAACAAAATAGTATTATTTCTAGTTGGAAAGATTCTTACATCAGTAGCGGAAAATTAAAAAACTATGTGCACGAGTTTATCAATGTACCGACACACGGGTGTTTTAAAGATTTTAAACAAAGAAAAGTAAAAAACAAAGAAAAAGCATTGAACAAAATCTGGGCAATTGGGGGCGAAACTGGGTGGTATTACGGTACCTTCCTTTGGAAAATTCGTGGTATTGTAGACCAGTTTTATGGCGGTGCAGGTTTAAGAAGAGGAAGAAGACACCCTACCGAATTGAATACTGGCGATGCTTTAGACTTTTGGAGGGTAATTTATACAGATAAAGAAAAAGGCAAACTACTACTCTATGCAGAAATGATTTTACCGGGAGAAGCTTGGTTGGAGTTTAAGGTAGAGGATGGCAAAATTTACCAAACTGCAACTTTTAGACCACATGGTCTTGCAGGTAGGTTGTATTGGTACTCCGTAATGCCTTTTCATTGGTTTGTATTTAACGGAATGATTAACAACATTAACAAATAGTTTTGAAAAAACAACACCTACCAGAGAAAACATGCCTGATTTGCAATCGACCTTTTACATGGCGAAAAAAATGGGAAAAAAATTGGGAAGATGTAAAATATTGTAGCGAAAAATGCAGAAGAAACAAGAAAACACAAGCTTAATTTGGTTTCGTAATAATTTACGAGTTCAAGACAATACCTCATTAAGAAAAGCCATAGAAAACCATAGAAACACCATTGCCGTTTATTTCTTTGACCCAAAGTTATTTAAAATTGATGCCTTTGGATTTCAGAAAACAGCAAAATACCGCACAAAATTTCTTATTGAGACAATTACAGACTTACAAAAGAATTTAGCAGACTTAAATATTACGCTTCTCACCTACTTTGAAAGCCCTGAAGACAAACTTCATGAAATTTGTGATGCCTTTGAAATCGAAACCATTTATACACAAAAAGAATGGACAAGAGAAGAGGTTGCTACCAATAATTTTATAAAAAACACGCTTTCAGAATCGTTGCATTTTATCGAAGATTATGATCAGTTTTTATACAATCCCGATACAGTCTCCAGGGACTTTTCGAACATTCCAAACGTGTTTACTGCTTTTAGAAAGAAATTAGAAAAAACAGTGCAGGTTCCTAAAGAGGCTGTAATTTCAAAATGTGCACCGGAAAACATTATTGATAATAAGACAACAATTCCGACATTAAAAGATCTTGGTTTTGAGAATTTTAAACTTCATAGAAATACCGCTTTTCCTTTTCAAGGTGGAGAAACAGCAGCCCTGTCAAGATTGAAAAATTATTTTTTTGAAACTAAAAAGGTCGGCTTTTATAAGAAAACTAGAAACGGGTTGGTAGGTGAAGATTATAGCACGAAATTTTCTCCTTGGCTTGCAAACGGCAGTTTGTCTGCAAAAACAATCTATTGGAAAATTAGAGAATATGAAGCTCAATTTGGTTCAAATGACTCTACATATTGGGTGATTTTTGAATTGATTTGGCGAGATTATTTTAAATACATCTCTTTAAAATACAATTCGAAAGTTTTTCAACTTGGCGGTATTTTAGAGAAAAAATATCAATGGAGCTCTGATGAAAAGTTGATAAACCAATGGATAAAGGGAGAAACAAAGGATGATTTTGTAAACGCAAATATGATTGAGTTAAAAGAAACTGGTTTTATGAGTAATAGAGGTCGGCAGAATGTGGCATCCTACTTTGCAAAAGAACTTTTCTTAGATTGGAGAATTGGTGCAGCGTATTTCGAGTCGATGTTACTAGATTACGATGTGCATAGCAATTATGGAAACTGGATGTACGTTGCTGGAGTAGGCAATGACCCAAGAGACCGAAAGTTTAATACTCAAATGCAAGCAGAACGGTATGATGGGAATCATAAGTTCAGAAAAATATGGTTGATAAAAACATTGTTTTAATATGAGAAAATTACGCTTAATTTTAGGAGATCAACTAAATAGCAAACACTCTTGGTTTACAGAGACTGACGACAATGTTATCTATTGCTTGTTTGAAACACGACAGGAAACAGACTATGTAACGCACCATATTCAGAAAGTAGTTGGCTTTTTTGCTGCGATGAGAAATTTTGCACTGGAATTAGAAAAAGCGAATCACAACGTCATTTATTTCAATATAAATGATGCACAAAACACACAAAGTTTAGTTGACAATTTAACCCTGTTAATTAACCAAAATGCTATTGATAAATTTGAATATTTGTCACCCGATGAATACAGACTTGATGTACAATTAAAAGACTTTTCTTCTGACTTAAGTATTGAAAATGAAGTGTTTTCAACCGAACACTTCTACACTGAAAGAGACGATTTAAGCATTTTCTTCAAAGGAAAGAAACAGTTTTTAATGGAGCACTTTTATCGCAATATGCGTAAAAAACAGCAAATTTTAGTGATTGACAATCAGCCTGAAGGCGGTAAGTGGAATTTTGATGCCAGCAACCGTAAAAAATGGAAAGGGGATACTTTAATTCCGCAAGAAATTAGCTTCGATATTAATGTCACAAATATCATCGCCGATATTGAAAAATCGGGTATTAAAACCATTGGAAATATCAACCCAAAGTATTTTGAATACCCTATTTCTAGAAGTCAGGCTTTAATTCAATTAACCTATTTCTGCGAACACTTATTGGTTCATTTTGGTGACTACCAAGATGCAATGCATACAGACAAAATCTATCTTTTTCATAGTCGGATTTCTTTCGCAATGAACACCAAGATGGTTTCACCAAAAGAGGTTGTTGAGGCCGTTCTAGAAACCTATAGAACACAAGAAGATTCCATAGACATTTCTCAAGTAGAAGGATTTATAAGACAAATTTTAGGCTGGCGAGAATACATGAGAGGCATGTATTGGATGCTAATGCCAGCATATAAAAAAGAAAATTTCTTAGAGAATAAAAATAAATTACCAGATTTCTTTTGGACGGGAAAAACAAAAATGAATTGCCTGAAAAATGCCATCAACAACTCCTTAGACAACGGATATGCGCATCACATTCAACGACTAATGATTACGGGTAATTTTGCCTTGTTAACACAGGTCCATCCAGATGAAATAGATGCCTGGTACTTGGGTATTTATGTTGATGCCATTGAATGGGTGCAATTGCCAAATACGCGCGGCATGAGTCAGTTTGCAGATGGTGGTAAAATTGCAACAAAGCCTTATGTTTCTAGTGGAAGTTACATCAGTAAAATGAGTAATTACTGTGATGATTGTGTGTATAAAAAAGCTAAGAAATTTGAAAAGGATGCCTGCCCTTTCAACACCCTCTACTGGAATTTCTTAGACGAAAAACAAGAAAAATTGTCTTCTAATTTCAGAATGAAAATGATGTACAGCGTCTTAAATAAAATGACCTCTGAAGACAGATCAAAAATAAAAGAAAAAGCGAATCATATTATAGAAAACTTAGATGAATACTAACAGAGAAGAAATACATGTTGTTTGGTTTAAACGCGATTTGCGTTTGCAAGATAATGAGGCAATTAAAAATGCTTTAGAAACCAATAAACGTGTGCTTTTTTTATATGTTTTTGAAGGTTCTTTAATTGAAGATCCTCATTATGACAAACGTCATTGGAATTTTATAAAACAATCGATAGCAGATTTAAATATTGAGTTGAAAAAGTACAACACCAAAGTACTTTGTGTGCAGACGGAAGTTGTAAATGCTTTCAATCAGATTTTTAACTCCTTCAAAATTGATACTGTATACTCCCATCAAGAAACAGGCTTGTTAATCACTTACAACAGAGACAAAGAGTTTACAAGATATTGTAGAAATAATTCTGTAAATTGGGTAGAAAACAATAACAATGGCGTTCTAAGAGGATTACTGAATAGAAACGATTGGTTTGCCAAATGGGACGCTTACATGTATGACTCTCTGATTAAAAATGAATTTACCAACGCTAACTTTATTACAACTGAAGAAATTACCTTATTGGAAAAATATTTTCAGACGGTAGAGCTAAGAACACCCAAACACGAATATTTTCAAAGAGGAGGCACAAAAACGGCGTGGAGATATGCCAATACATTTTTTGACAAACGCCATGAAAAATACATGTTTAATATTTCTAAGCCAGCTTTAGCAAGAGAAAGTTGTAGCAGACTGTCACCGTATATTGCCTGGGGAAATATTTCTATACGCCAAGTGTTTCGCGAAGCACTTCAATGTAAAACAGATGCAAACAAAAGACATTTAGGGGCATTTATTTCTAGATTGCGCTGGCAGGCACATTTTATACAAAAATTTGAAATGGAACATACCATGGAAAATGCCAGTATAAATAAGGGCTATCAAAAATTAAAAAAGAGCATTTCTACTGAATACCAAATCGCATGGGAAACAGGCAAAACAGGATTTCCTTTAATTGACGCATGTATGCGTTGTTTGACAGAAACTGGTTATTTAAATTTTAGAATGCGTGCCATGTTGGTTTCGTTTTTTACACATATTTTATGGCAACCTTGGCAAGCGTCCTCGCAGCATTTATCTAAATTGTTTTTAGACTTTGAGCCTGGAATTCACTTTCCCCAATTGCAAATGAATGCAGGTGAAACGGGCATCAATATCCTTAGAATTTACAATCCTATAAAAAACAGTTTAGAGCATGATGAAGACGGAACTTTTATAAGAAAATGGGTTCCAGAATTGGCACATCTAGAAACTCCTTTTGTGCACGAACCCTACTTAATGACCCCTTTAGATCAGCAATTTAATAATTTTGAACTCGGTGTAGATTATCCAAATCCTATTGTGGAAATTAAAATTGCGAGAAAAAAAGCAAGTGATACCCTGTGGAATATGAAAAAAAATACTGAGGTTAAAAAAGAAAGCGAACGAATACTTAAAAAACACACGCTCTCTAATAGAGACAACCTGCTAATTCAAGAATAAACAAGCACTTCTTCTAAGATACAATATTGTGTTAATTTTTGTTTAACTTATCTATAAAACCATTAAACATAATAATATTTATTGTACCTTTGAGTAATGATATTTAACACAACTCTTAATAATAAGGATGCTACCGCAACTATGAATGATTTGCTTGGCAAGTCTTATAGTTTTTTAAAAGCTATAAAAATGGGCGGTGTTGGCTCTAAGCGAATGATGATTGATGCCGTAAGTCCAGGGTTTCTTAAAGTAATTAATGCTGTTTCAGATGTTAATTATGGCAATATAGAATTAAGAGAAAAAGGCATTATCGTACACATTAATAAGGGCTTAAAAAATTACAGTTGGGCCATACCTTATTATCAATTACATACTTACAAGACCGAAGGCTTCAGTATTCATGCACAAGGTAATTTTGTAAGATTTAAAAACAATAAATTATTGAAAGAGAACAAACAATTTATTGACAAAGTTATTAACTGTAAGATAGAAAACAACAAACAATATGACTTCCAATAAAGAGCACCAATTAAGCAGCATTTCTGTTGATAGAATCATAGAAATGGCTTGGGAAGATAGAACTACATTCGAGTCTATTCAATTTCAATTCGGATTAAAAGAACAAGAAGTAATTGATTTAATGCGCAGGGAAATGAAACTGAAAAGCTTTCAAATGTGGCGTAAAAGGGTACAAGGAAGAAAAACAAAACACGAGAAATTAAGAACATTTGCAAAAGGCAGGTTTAAGTGCACGAGACAAAAAAGTATCTCGAACAATTCAATATCAAAAAGATAAACACCATGCTTTGCTTTTAAGTGTAGAGATTTAAAGACAGCATCTAAAAAAGAGAACATGAATACAGGAATGAAATTAAAAGAAAATTCAGAAAAAATAAATGGTTTCTCAATAGAAGAAATAGGAGATGATCACTTATTTACCGGTTTAAAAACACCCATGAAAGCAAACGCTTTTGTGCTTTCTGATGCCGATAAAAAAGAAAAAATCGCGACTTTATTTGCAGAGATAATGGACGTAATGGGCTTAGACTTGACCGACGACTCATTAAAAGGGACACCAAAAAGAGTTGCCAAAATGTATATTGATGAAATCTTTTCAGGATTAAATCCTGCGAACAAACCGAAAGTAGCTTTGTTTGATAATAAATATCAATACAACCAAATGTTGGTTGAAAAAAACATCACATTCTATTCTAACTGTGAACATCATTTTGTACCCATTATAGGAAAAGCACACGTCGCTTATATTTCATCGGGAAAAGTGATTGGTTTATCAAAAATTAATAGAATTGTACAATATTACGCCAAAAGACCTCAGGTTCAAGAACGCTTAACAAACCAAATAGCGGAAGAATTAAAGGCAATTTTAGAAACAGAAGATGTGGCTGTAATCATAGATGCAAAACACCTGTGTGTATCTTCAAGAGGAATTAAGGACGACACCTC
>JBLHIE010000073.1:0-7714 GCA_047614925.1 Arenicella sp. | reverse complement strand
TTATTAAAATAATAATTTTAAATTTTAAACAAGAAAAAAGCCCAACTTTATAAGATGGGCTTTCTTTGAAAATATTTGAATATAAAATTATATAACTTTTACGTTAACTGCATTTAATCCTTTGTTTCCTTCTTGTAAGTCAAATTCAACTTGGTCACCTTCTCTGATTTCATCTACTAATCCAGAAATGTGTACGAAATGATCTTTATCAACTCCTTCTTCTGTAATAAATCCAAATCCTTTAGACTCATTGAAAAACTTTACTGTACCTTTACTCATCTTGTTATAATTTAATTTGTAATATTATTTTGCGAAATTAAGTGGTTTCTTTTAGATAACCACTATAAATTTAAAAAAATATTGATAAATAGTACCTTTTCTTCTAAAAACAAGGCTTTTTAGACACTATAAATTCTAACTTTCTTCTTTTTTAGGCGAGAATTATTCAATTTTTCAGCCAACTCAACAGCTAAAGTAGCAGGAACTGCTACAAAAGCACAGTCTTGTTTCAGCTCGATATCTCCCAATTGATCTTTCGATAATTTTCCTTGTTTGATAAATAAACCTGCAATATCTCCTTTAGAAATTTTGTCTTTTCTACCACCAGAAATAAATAAGGTTTCCCAGAACACTGCTTTTCTTTCTGCCTGCTTAGAAATATTTTCTAAATCTGCATGTTTGATAAAATCTGGCAAACGTTCTTCTTTCCATTTTAAGACGTATGCAGTACCTTTTGCAGAAACTCTTGCTGTTCTTCCGTTTCTATGGGTAAACTCTTCTTGCTCCCTTGGTAGTTCATAATGAATGATGTATTTCATTTCAGGTACATCAATTCCTCTTGCTGCTAAATCTGTAGCAATTAAAATTTGATTGGTACCGTTTCTAAACTTTATTAAAGAACGTTCTCTGTCCTTTTGTTCCATTCCACCACTAAAACAGCCGTGCTTAATGTTTTTACTTTCTAAAAAAGCACTCACATTATGAATGCTATCTTTTAAGTTACAGAAAATAATTCCTTGCTGATTTCCTAAGAAATTCAATAGGTGTAATAAAGTATTCAGTTTGTTTTTCGCTGGAGAAAGCACTGTTTTTATTACTAATTTAGAAGTAGTAGCCTTCAAGTAATTAACCGTATTTGGCTTGTCTAACCTCACAAAATCAGGGATTTCAACTCCTTGTGTAGCTGAAGTTAAGATTCTTTTATTTAAAGCGATTAATTGATTGATAACCCCTCTCATTTCGTATTCGAAACCAACTTCTAAAGACTTATCAAATTCATCTAAAATTAAGGTTTTAATATGATCTGTAGAAAAGCGTTCATTTGCAAAGTGATCAGAAATCCTTCCTGGAGTTCCTATTAAAATTGCAGGCACATGCTTCAACTCTATTTTGTCCTTAGACATCGGTCTTCCTCCATACACCGCATTTACCTTGTAGCCTGAACCCATAGAACGAATTACTTGCTCTATTTGAATGGCCAATTCTCTAGACGGTACTAAAATTAAAGCTTGTATTTCTTCAATAGTTGGATCTAAGAACTCTAACAATGGCAAAGCAAAAGCAAGGGTCTTACCAGTTCCTGTTGGTGATAATAATATGGTATTGGTGTTTTTCTTAATCGTTGCAATAGCTTCCTCTTGCATAGGATTTAACTGACTGATGTTCAGTTTTTGTAAAATTTCTTCTTGTCCCTTTATATGATTTGCCATCTACTAACGTATCTCTTTAAATTTAAACTAACGGGCAAAGATAGTTAGAGTTGGCTGGTATTGACTATAATTCCTAAAAAGATTGCTAATTTTGTCTTTCTTAAAAATAAATGAATAGATGCTCAAACAAAAATTAAAAGATTACCATGTAATTCTTGCTTCTGGCTCTCCGAGAAGGCAACAATTTTTCAAAGATTTAGAAATCGATTTTACGATTCAATTAAAAGAAATTGAAGAAATTTATCCGCTGGAACTGAAAGGCGCAGAAATTACAGACTATCTAGCAGATTTAAAATCGAAAGCCTTCACAGAATTACAAGACAAAGACCTACTAATTACCTCTGACACCATTGTTTGGTTAGAAGATAAAGCATTCGGGAAACCTAAAGATGCCCAAGACGCATTTGAGATGTTAAAAGCAATGTCTAACAAAAAACATGAAGTCATTACCTCGATTTCTATCAAAGGAAAATCATTTCAAAAAATTATAAACGACACCACAATCGTTACGTTTAAAGAACTTACGGATGCTGAAATTCAGTATTACATCAACAAATACAAACCATTTGATAAAGCAGGAGCTTACGGAATTCAAGAATGGATTGGATTCATTGGTATCGAAAAGATAGAAGGAAGTTATTTTAACGTGGTTGGTTTGCCTGTTCATAAACTTTATAAAGAACTAATGGCCTTATAAAAAGAGTCTTTAAAATGGTGTAAATAATAGTTTTTTGCACTTTCTCACATTATGTTAAAAAGTCTTACTGCTATTCTCTCTTTTATATTCTTTAGAGAAAAATAAAAGTTTATTTTTACAGAAATTTAAACAACACAACATTTTACAATTTTACAATGAAAAAATACACGTACACAGAAAAAAAAGATACTCGTTCAGGTTTTGGAGATGGTTTAACTGAGTTAGGTAGAACAAACCCAAATGTGGTTGCTTTATGTGCTGATTTAATTGGTTCTTTAAAAATGGATCAATTTATCGAAGAAAATCCAGAAAGGTTTTTTCAAATTGGTATTGCAGAAGCAAATATGATTGGTATTGCAGCTGGTTTAACAATTGGTGGTAAAATTCCTTTTACAGGAACGTTCGCTAATTTTTCTACTGGTAGAGTGTACGATCAAATTCGTCAATCTGTAGCATACTCTGGTAAAAATGTAAAAATTTGTGCTTCTCATGCAGGGGTTACTTTGGGTGAAGATGGCGCAACACACCAAATATTAGAAGATATTGGTTTGATGAAAATGTTGCCAGGAATGACGGTAATTAATACCTGCGACTACAACCAAACAAAAGCAGCAACGATTGCTATTGCAGATTTTGACGGCCCTGTTTACTTGCGTTTCGGAAGACCAAAAGTACCTGTATTTATGCCAACAGATGAACCTTTTCAAATTGGTAAAGGAATTCAACTAACAGAAGGTACTGATGTGACTATTGTTGCAACCGGACACTTAGTTTGGGAATCTTTGCAAGCTGCTGAACAATTAGAGGCAGCTGGTATTTCTGTAGAAGTAATTAATATTCATACTATTAAACCTTTAGACGAAGAGATTATTTTAAAATCTGTTGCTAAAACAGGTTGTATTGTAACCGCAGAAGAACATAATAAATTAGGTGGTTTGGGCGAAAGTGTTGCTAGAACATTGGCATTAAATACTCCTACTCCTCAAGAATTTGTAGCTACAGATGATACTTTTGGCGAATCTGGTACACCAGAACAATTAATGAAAAAGTATGGTTTAGACGCTGCTGCAGTTGTAAAAGCTGTTAAAAAAGTACTTTCTCGTAAATAAACGGGTTTCATACGAATGCCTATCAATTAAATTAAAAACTGAATACTATGAAAAAAGTAATTTTAATAATTTGTTTGGTTTTTTCTTTTAGCCAAACTACAACTGCTCAGGTAGATTTTGGACTAAAAGCAGGTTTAAACTACAATTCAGAATCTATTCAAGGTGTGAGTGAAGATCTTTTTACTGGAGCAGAAAGCAAAACTGGTTACCACGCTGGTATTTGGCTGCGTTTTAAGATACCAGTAATTGGCTTTTACATTAGACCAGAATTGGTGTATACAAACTTAGAAAACGACGTGCGTTACAAAAATAACGTAACTTCTTACAGTTTTCAAAAAATCGACATTCCGGTTTTATTAGGTAAGCGGTTTTTTGGAGTTGGTACTGTTTTTGCCGGTCCTTCATTTCAATACATATTGAATTCAGATTTTAGTCTTAATGACATTTCTAGTGTTGATGCTGACGGATTTTCGGTTGGTCTGCAATTTGGCGCAGGTATTGAGCTCGGAAATTTAGGAATTGATGTCCGTTGGGAAAGAGGATTAAATACGGTAGAATCTACCTTTTTAAATGCGATAAGCGAGCGTGTTACTTTTGATACAAGGGTAAATCAAATTATTATAGGGCTATCTTACCAGTTATAAGCATACTTATTTTTTCAATAAAAAAGGCTCTTGATTTCTCAAGAGCCTTTTTTGTTGAAGTATATTTTCTTTAATTGATATTCGGGTTTAAATAATCTGGCAGCGTAGGATTGCTATTATCGCTAAAATCATTTGTTGGATCTCCATCACCATTCGCATCTTCTAATATTGAAGGTACACCATCATTATCATGATCCGTGTCTTCTACAATATCTAATAACTCTACAAAGAAAACTAAATTAGTATCTACAAGCGTGTTGGTATAATTGTTCGCATTGCTAGAAGTATATGCCAAACCAGAAGGAATCACTAAAAATCCTTTGCCTGTATTTAAGTAGGTAACAGGTCCGTTAAAAACATCTCCATTTGCTTCTTTTTTTAATTCACCACCTAAAAGCTTCGTAAAACCATGTTTCCAACCTTTAATAACACTGCTTAAAGTAAACCAAATACCCGTATTATTTATTTCAAAATTAGATGTTTGTAGTTCAGCGTTGATAAAAGCACGTCCCGAATATTTCACATATACAGAGTCCATCACCGTAGGATTCCCCTTAACTGGAGCTGGCTGCCCCTCCTCTATTACATAGATATATAAAGTATGCTCAATATCATTATCTATAACATTCATTGTTTTTAACTTGCTCGTGTCATCATACAAAGCAATTTCTCCATCTACCAATGTTTTTATAGAGTCTAAAGAAACATCATAGTAGTTGTTTTTCAAAAACTTTACAATAGAATCATTGTCTTTAAGCGCCAACTCTTCGTGGTTCACATCTAAAAAAGGGTTTGCAAAAGCATTGTTATCGTCTGAACAAGCATACATTACAACAACTCCTAATAAAAGAAGTAAAAAAATATTTTTAATTTTATTCATTATAATCTTAAAATTTAAGCCTGCAATTTACCATTTTTATACCTTTGTAAAAAGACAAACATTATATTTTAACTTTTTTTATGAGAATTGATAAATATTTATGGTGTATTCGAGTTTTCAAAACGAGAAGCATCGCAACCACAGCCTGTAAAAAAGGGCAAGTTAAGATGGATGCAAAAAGTGTAAAACCATCTAAAGAAATTTTTGGGGGTGAATTGATTGTGGTTCGAAAAAATCAGATTAACTATCAAATAAAAGCATTAAGTTTACCAGAAAGCAGAGTTGGTGCTAAATTGTTAGATGAGTATAGAAAAGATGTTACCCCGAAAGAAGAATTTGAAAAAACAGCACTTTTAAAATACGCCAAAGATTATTATCGAAAAAAAGGAACTGGTAGACCTACAAAGAAAGACAGAAGAGATATCGATGATTATCAAGAAGAAACAACAGAAGATATATGATTGCAGAAAATAATATAATACTAGACAACACTCAAATAAATCAGAAGATTAAACGAATTGCCTATCAAATTTACGAAAGTAATAGTTCTGAAAAAGAGGTAATCATTGCAGGTATTATTGGTAACGGATTTACTTTCTCTAAAAAAATAGCCAAAGTTTTAGAAGAAATCTCTACAATTAACGTGACTCTTTGTGAGGTTGTTATTGATAAGAAAAAGCCTTTACAACCAATAACGACCTCTATTTCTGTAGCCGATTATAAAAACAAACCTTTGGTATTGGTAGATGATGTTTTAAACTCTGGCACTACTTTAATTTACGGGATTAAGCATTTTCTAGAGGTGCCGTTAAAAAGATTTAAAACGGCTGTCTTGGTAAATAGAAATCATAAAAAATACCCTGTGAAAGCAGATTTTAAAGGTATTTCATTATCTACTTCTATTAAAGAACACGTGCAAGTAGAATTTACAGAAACAACAGCAATTGCTTATTTAGTATAATGCAATTCTAGTTTCTGCAGTAATAGCTGCAATCGATTTATCGTCCGTATTTATTGTTATGGACGCTTGCTCATAGAAGAACCTTCTTTCAAAAAGATGTTTTGCTACAAATTCTGTTATTTGATCGTTTTCTAAATCTGCAACTAAAGGCCTCTTGCTTTTTTCTTTGATCAATCTTGCAACTAATGTTTTTATACTTGCTTTGATATAGATAGATTTTGCATCAGATTTCTGTATCAATTCCATATTATTTCCATAACAAGGTGTTCCACCACCCAACGAAAGCACAAAATCTTCCTTAGAATTCAGTATTTCACTCAAATAAAGGCTTTCAATACGTCTAAAATAAATTTCTCCTTTCACCTTAAAAATTTCTAAAATCGACCTCTTTTCGCGCTCAGAAATATAGGCATCTAAATCTATAAATTTCATATACAGCTTTTTAGATATTTCTACACCAATGGAAGATTTTCCTGAAGCCATGTAACCTAAGAGTACAATTTTCATTTATTTTTAATTTCAACAAATATCGCTAAAAAAAAATCATTTTTATGCCAATGTTTTCAATGATTGATAGTATATTTGCATTCGATTAAGAAAGGACCTGGTAGCTCAGTTGGTAGAGCATCTCCCTTTTAAGGAGAGGGTCCTGGGTTCGAGCCCCAGCCCGGTCACAAAAAGTTAAGCTTAGGCTTGACTTTTTTACTTTAAAATAATTTGCGCACGTGGCGAAATTGGTAGACGCGCAGCCTTGAGGGGGCTGTGAACGCAAGTTCGTGGAAGTTCGAATCTTCTCGTGCGCACTTTTTATGTGCTACTCATTAGTATCTAATTAAAGATCGTTTAATTCCGTAAAATCCTGAGAAAAAGGAGTTTTTCACCTTTTTTTTTCGAATTACTTCAAAGAGCATATGCAACAGGTTTATTCTTTCGATGAATCGTTTTTTCCAATGAGCTAAAATTCATCTCAGTTCGTGATTCTAAAAACAGAGTGGTCTCTCGTATCAATAGCGAACAACCGTTATTTTTTTTACTTCTTTCACAAATATTTAACCAAATTATATCAGATTATTATTATTTTTGTTTCATGCAAAAAATAATCGTCATACTGTGTTGCTGTTTCTCGCTCAGTGCGTTCACTCAAACAGACTCTTTACGCGTTAAAACTTTAAAAGGACAAATTATTCATGCCGAAAACAAAAAGGTTTTAAGTGCCGCCCACATATTAAACTTAAATTCAGTTTCTGGTACTATTACAAATGACTTGGGTTATTTCGAGCTTCCTACAAGATTAAATGACACCATTTTAATTTCCTATCTAGGGTTTGAATCTATCAAATTAAAAATAACAAATGATTTACTTAAAGGAAATGAATTAGAAATTGCCTTGTATGAAAAATCAGAAGACATCAGAGAAGTAGTCATCCGTTCTACGAGCTTAATTGGTGTTTTAGAGATTGATGTAAAACAGGTTCCTGTAGACAGGTTTACAAGAATAAAAATAAATGGTTTGCCACAAACTTATGAAGTAGGAAAACCACAGACTAAAAACTTTTCTTCTCCTATTGCCGCTTTGTTTCAACCAGTAGATTTCTTGTACAACCTTTTTGGCAAGAAACCGAAACAGTTAAAGAAACTGCAAAAATTAAAAAAAGAAGACAACCTGCGTAAAATGCTTGCAGGGAAATTTGATAGAGAAGTAATGATGGAGTTT
>JBLHIE010000072.1:0-7743 GCA_047614925.1 Arenicella sp. | reverse complement strand
TCAAGTAGTAATTTCCACATTTTAAAATTAAACCTCATTTTTTATGAAAGCTATTTTTCAATTTTTAATGTTTTGCTTTTCAGTAACATTAGCGGCGCAATCACCAACGAGTTCAGATATTATTCAACAATCTCTAGAGAGGAAGCAGCAAATAATGCAATCTTCATTGGTAAAGAATGTAGCATTTATAAATATTGGGCCAACGGTAATGAGTGGTAGAGTTGCAGATGTAGCTGTAAATCCAGAAGACACTACAGAATTTTATGTAGGGTATGCGTCTGGAGGCTTGTGGTATACAAATAATAACGGAACCACATTTACGCCTATTTTAGACAATTCGCCAACGCAAAATATTGGTGATATTGCAGTAGATTGGCCTTCTGGAACTCTTTGGGTAGGTACTGGTGAGAAAAACTCATCACGCTCTAGTTATGCAGGAATTGGCATGTTAAAATCTACGGATAAAGGAGCTACTTGGATAAATGTTGGGTTGTTAGACTCACATCATGTAAGTAGAATTCTCATCAATCCTAAGAATGCAGAAGAGGTTATTGTGGGTGTTATTGGGCATTTATATTCATCAAACACAGAAAGAGGAATTTTTAAAACAAAAGACGGTGGAAAAACATGGTCACAACCATTATTTATAAATAAAGATGCCGGAATTATAGATGTTGCGGTTGCCCCTGAGAACTTCAATATTATGTATGCTGCCTCTTGGGAAAGAGATAGAAAAGCGTGGAATTTTGAAGGTAACGGAAATCATTCTGGAATTTACAAAAGTACAGATGCAGGAACTTCTTGGAATAAAATTGCAGAGAAAAGTGGCTTTCCAACAGGAAGCGGAGTTGGCAGAATAGGATTGGCTGTTTTTAATGAAAATACAGTATATGCGTTGCATGACAGTCAGTTTAGAAGACCAAAAGATGCAGATAAAAAGGCTTCAGATGAGCTGTCTAAAGAAGATTTTAAAACAATGTCTTATGAAGACTTCTTAAAGTTGGCAGACAGAAAACTAAATACCTATTTAAAAAATAACGGATTTCAAGAAAAATACCGTGCAGAGAACGTAAAACAAATGGTACGTGTTGGTTCTGTAAAACCAATAGATCTGGCAAAATATTTAGAAGATGCAAATTCGATGTTGTTTGATACACAAGTAATCGGTGCAGAGGTTTTTAAAACTACAAACGGTGGATCTTCTTGGAAAAAAACACACGATAATTTTTTAGACGGTGTTTACAGTTCTTACGGATATTATTTCGGTGAAATTAGAGTGGATTTGCAAGATGAAAACGGAATTTATGTTTTAGGAGTTCCGATTATAAAATCGAAAGATGGCGGAAAAACATTTGCATCTATAGGGAAAGAAAATGTGCATTCAGATCATCAAGCATTGTGGGTAAATCCTAAAAAAGCGGGTCATATTTTAAACGGAAATGATGGTGGTTTAAATCTTTCTTATGATGATGGTGAAAATTGGATAAAACTAAATGATCCCGCAGTTGGTCAATTTTACTCTGTATATGCAGACAATCAAAAAAATTATAAAGTGTATGGTGGTTTGCAAGACAATGGTGTTTGGGTTGGGCCAAATAATGCAAAGACGGATAAACTTTGGAAACATACAGGTCAGAATCCGTATCAATCTATTATGGGCGGAGACGGAATGCAAGTGCAGGTAGATGACAGAAATCCGAATATTATATATACGGGGTATCAGTTTGGAAATTATTATAGAATAGACAGGGCAGCAGGTACCCAAGAGTACATTCAGCCAAAACACGTATTGGGTGAAAATCCATATCGTTTTAATTGGCAAACACCTATTCACTTGTCAAAACACAATCAAGATATTTTATATTTAGGAGGAAATAAACTACACCGTTCTTTGAATAAAGGAGACGATTGGGAAACAATTTCAGACGACTTAACTACCGGTGGGAAAAAAGGAAATGTTGCTTTTGGAACACTGACTTCAATTTCTGAAAGTCCGTTTCAATTTGGTTTAATTTATGTGGGTTCAGACGATGGATACATCAATGTAACTAAAAATGGTGGTGGCGGTTGGACGCGCATATCCAATAATTTACCCCAAAACTTATGGGTTTCTAGAGTGATTGCTTCAAAATTTAAAAAAGAAAGGGTGTATGCCACTTTAAACGGATATCGTTTTGACGATTTCACTACTTATATTTATGTTTCTGATGATTATGGGCAGACGTGGAAAAACATTGGTAATAACATCCCAACTTCACCGGTAAATGTAATTAAAGAAGATTCTGAAAATGAAAATATACTATATGTGGGTACAGACAATGGTTTGTACGTTTCTTTAAATGGTGGAGGTTCTTGGGAGGCTTTTTCTAAGAACTTGCCAAATGTTGCCGTGCATGATTTGGTTATTCAGCCAACAGCAAAGCATTTAATTGTGGGAACACATGGTAGAAGTTTATACAAAGCCAATGTTGCTTCACTTCAAAATATGAATGCTGCTGTTTTAGCCAAAGACACGCACATTTTTGCCATTAACTCGATTCGTAAAAGTGAAAATTGGGGGCGTTCTTGGAGTCAATGGAGAACGGCAAATACACCAGAAGCGCACATTCCTTTTTATTCAAATGCTGCTAAAAAAAGAACGATAACTATTTACTTAGGAGACGTAAAGGTAAATTCAATGGAGGTTGCTGCAGACAAAGGATTTAATAAAGCTGTTTTTGATGTTTCTTTTTCTAAAAAAGGACTGAAACGATACCAGACAGCGCACAAGGATTTTGAATTGAAGGAATCTAAAAACGGTGTTTTCTACTTGCCAAAAGGAAAGTATACCGTAAAAATTGGGGACTCTGAAAGTACGTTTGAGGTAAAAGAATAGTAGGCTTATTAAAACCTTATTTAAGGGAGCGTTCGTTTTTAACGAGCGCTTTGAGTGAAAGCGATCTTGCGCTATCCGTCTTTTGGTATTTTTTTATTTAAAATTATTCTAAATTTTGCGAAAACGTTGTAAATTCTTTGCTACCAAAATTCTTTAGGCGTATTTTTGTAGTCAAAACTTTAACTAATTATACAATGAGCGGATTTTTTAAATCTTCAATCGGAAGAAAGGTAGCGATGGCACTTTCTGCATTCTTTCTGATGTTTTTCTTACTTCAGCATTTATCAATAAATATTTTATCAGTCTTAAGTCCAGAAACCTTCAATGAAGTGTCTCACTTTATGGGTACAAACCCTTTAGTTCAGTTTGTTTTGCAGCCTGTTTTAATTTTTGCGGTTGTATTTCATTTTGTAATGGGTTTTGTCTTAGAGTTAAGAAACTCGAGAGCGAGAAAAGTAGCGTATGCTAAAAACAACGGTGCTGCAAATTCTTCTTGGATGAGTAGAAACATGATTTGGAGTGGCATTACAATTCTAGCTTTTATTGGGTTGCATTTTGTTGATTTTTGGTTTCCAGAAATAAATACAAAATTCATTCAACAAGATTGGTCGGGTACTATGGAAGGAGTAGAAGGCTTTCGATACCACCATGAGTTAGTTGAAAAATTTATAAATCCGGTTAGAGTTGCTGCATATGCATTTGCTTTTGTGCTGTTAGGATTGCATTTAGCGCATGGTTTCACATCTGCTTTTCAGTCGATGGGTGGCACTGTAGGAAGAAAGAAAACATTACAAACTATTGGTAAAGCATATTCAATTATAATTCCAGCAGGTTTTATTTTTATTGCACTTTATCATCACTTTAACCATTAATCTTATACAATTATGGCTTTAGATTCAAAAGTACCAAAAGGTCCAATTAAAGATAAATGGACAGATTATAAAAATCACATTAACCTTGTAAATCCTGCAAACAAGCGTAATATAGACGTTATTGTTGTAGGTACAGGTTTGGCAGGTGGTTCTGCTTCTGCAACGCTGGCAGAATTAGGCTACAATGTAAAAGCATTTGCATACCAAGATTCTCCAAGAAGAGCGCATTCAATTGCGGCGCAAGGAGGTATTAATGCCGCAAAAAATTACCAAGGAGACGGAGATTCTACTTATAGATTATTTTACGATACTGTAAAAGGTGGAGATTACCGTTCGCGTGAATCAAACGTTTACAGATTGGCAGAGGTTTCTGCAAACATTATTGATCAATGTGTGGCACAAGGAGTTCCTTTTGCACGTGATTATGGTGGTTTGTTAGACAATCGTTCTTTTGGTGGGGTTTTAGTTTCTAGAACTTTTTATGCCAAAGGACAAACAGGGCAGCAATTATTGTTGGGCGCTTACTCTGCAATGAACAGACAAATTGCACGTGGAAAGATTGAAATGTTTAACCGTCATGAGATGTTAGATGTAGTGATTGTAGGCGGAAAAGCGCGTGGAATTATTGCAAGAAACTTAGTTACAGGAGAGATTGAAAGACATTCTGCGCACGCAGTTGTAATTGCTTCTGGAGGGTATGGAAATGTATATTTCTTATCTACCAATGCCATGGGTTCTAATGTAACTGCAGGTTGGAAAGTGCATAAAAAAGGAGCGTATTTTGCGAATCCTTGTTATACACAAATTCACCCAACATGTATTCCTAGATCTGGAGATTACCAATCGAAATTAACATTGATGTCAGAATCATTGAGAAACGATGGTAGAATTTGGGTTCCAAAACACATGGAAGATGTTTTGGCCATTAGAGAAGGAAGGAAAAAACCAACGGAATTAACAGAAGATCAAAGAGATTATTATTTAGAAAGAAGGTATCCTGCTTTTGGGAATTTAGTACCACGTGACGTTGCTTCAAGAGCAGCAAAAGAGCGTTCTGATGCGGGTTACGGAGTAAATGCAACTGGAGAAGCAGTGTATTTAGATTTTGCAGCCTCTTTTGAACGTTACGGAAAAGAGCAAGCGAAGATTCACAACATACAAAATCCATCAGAAGAAAAAATAAAGGCATTAGGGCAAGAAATTGTAAAGGCTAAATACGGGAATTTATTTCAGATGTACGAGAAAATTGTAGACGAGAATCCGTATGAAACACCAATGATGATTTATCCTGCAGTTCATTATACAATGGGTGGTGTTTGGGTAGATTACAACTTGATGACAACAATACCGGGTTGTTACGCAATTGGAGAAGCAAATTTCTCTGATCACGGAGCAAACAGATTAGGTGCTTCTGCATTAATGCAAGGTTTGGCAGATGGTTATTTTGTATTGCCATATACCATTGGGGATTACTTAGCAGATGATATTAGAACAGGAACAATTTCTACTGAAAGTCCAGAATTTGAGGCTGCAGAAAAAGAGGTAACCGAAAGAATAGCGTTCTTTATCAACAATGAAGGAACACATTCTGTAGATTATTACCATAAGAAATTAGGTAAAATTATGTGGGACAAATGTGGAATGTCTAGAAATGCTGAAGGTTTGGAAACAGCGATTGAAGAAATTTCTGCACTTAGAAAAGATTTCTGGCAAAACGTAAATGTACCAGGAACTTCTACAGAGTATAACGAGCAATTAGCAAAAGCAGGTAGAGTGGCAGATTTCCTTGAATTAGGAGAATTGTTTGCAAAAGATGCTTTGGTAAGAGAAGAATCTGCTGGAGGGCACTTTAGAGAAGAGCACCAAACAGAAGATGGTGAAGCAAAAAGAATCAAAGAATTTCAGTTTGTTTCTGCCTGGGAATATAAAGGGGAGCCAAAAGATGCCGTTTTACATAAAGAAGAATTGGCTTACGAAAATATAGAAGTTAAAGAAAGAAGTTATAAATAATATTAGCGCCTTTAACTTTTGGTCATTAGCATTCGCTAACAGCCAAAAGCTAACAGCCAAAAGAACATAAATTATGAACTTAACACTTAAGATTTGGCGTCAAGTAGATGCAAAGGACAAAGGAAAAATGGTCGATTACAAAGTGACTGAAATTTCAGAAAGCATGTCCTTCCTAGAAATGATGGATGTTTTGAATGAGCAATTGGTAAATGCTGGTGATCAGCCGGTAGCCTTTGACCATGACTGTAGAGAAGGAATTTGTGGCATGTGTTCTATGTATATTAACGGGGAAGCACACGGACCAGACAGAGGTGTAACCACCTGTCAATTACACATGAGAATGTTTAAGGATGGCGATACAATTACCATCGAGCCATGGAGAGCAGCAGCTTTTCCTGTCATTAAAGATTTAGTGGTAGACAGATCTGCCTTTGATAGAATACAACACGCAGGTGGTTATATTTCTGTAAATACTTCAGGAAATACGCAAGATGCAAACGCAACTCTTATTTCTAAACAAGCAGCAGATACAGCAATGGATGCAGCTACTTGTATTGGTTGTGGTGCCTGTGTAGCTACTTGTAAGAATAGTTCTGCGATGCTGTTTGTTGGTGCAAAAGTATCTCAGTACGCCTTGTTACCACAAGGACAAGTAGAGGCTGCAGACAGAGTTAGAAACATGGTTGCTCAAATGGATTTAGAAGGTTTTGGAAACTGTACAAACACCGGTGCTTGTGAAGTAGAATGTCCGAAAGGAATTTCTTTAGACAATATTGCAAGAATGAATAGAGAGTTAATGAAAGCTTCTATATAAGTATTTAAAACGCACTTTTAGTTCGAATGCTTTTTTTAAAATATAAAAACCCAAAATGATACTCGTTTTGGGTTTTTATATTTTAACTTCTGATAACTAAAACTTCCTATTTAATGCCTTTAAAAAAGGCTTCAGGCGTTATTTCTAAAAGTTCTAAAATTTCAAATAGACGTTCTAGATCTAACTTGGTTTTTCCGGTTTCTATTTTAAAATAGCCACTCTCTCCTATTCTAATATGATCTGCTACACTCATCTGAGTGATTTCTCTATGAATTCTTGTGGCTATAATTTTTTCTAGAACTGCCATGTAATTATTCCTAGCAGTTAATTTTTCTTTTTTTTCTTCTTTCATGCTAATTTTTTCCCCAGAACAAAAATAATAAAAAAAAAGCAAATATTTTACTTTCCAATTTGGACTAGCTGGAAACAGTATTTTTTTGGTATCCCTGAATCCAGCTAGTCCAAATTGGAAAGTAATTTTTTAGGATACTAAAAAATAAAACTTCAACTTTGGAAGGAGGAAAGCTATGAAAAAGAAAAATTTCTCCATTTTAAGTCATTTCGAAATGAGTCTTTAAGGGTATTTCGGCTTCACTCAATATAAAATTATGAGAAATTTCATACAAGAATTTACGCGTATCGTTTTATCTGATGAAATAAGAATGTTATTCCGAAAACAGGAACAACTGAAGAATCTTATGTACTTATCATTCCTGTAAATATTAGGAATCTATGAAAAATTAAAAACCTCCGCTTGCGGAATAAGAAATATAAAAATTACTAAATAAATGTATCACTTAAACAAATGCCTATGTAAATAAACAACAACAAACAGAGGAAGTTTTGCAAAAGTAAACCTTTTTCTACTAATTTTTTAGAGAATTTTAAATTGGTTAACGCATCTAAAAACTCGAAATTTTAAATTAATAAACCTAAAAATAAGTTTAGGTTACAAAATTTTATAATTTTGAAAAAACTATTATACATTGCTTTATTTATTTTAGCAATTACGGCAAACGCCACAGAGAAAAAAGGAGTTGCAACCAACAGTTTGCATGAAAAAGTAGTTGTGAAAGATTATTCTAATGAGATTTTGGCAGACAATTTCAAAGACGTTAATGCTGAAAAAAAGATTTCTATGGATGATATTTTTTTTGGTTGTGGTAGTGAAG
>JBLHIE010000071.1:0-7894 GCA_047614925.1 Arenicella sp. | reverse complement strand
TAAACTGATCAAAAAGTATCCGTTGATCTTGTAGTAATGGATTTCGAGAAGCTGTTCTTACATTTTCTATGTCTGGTAAACCAGTAACACTTGCAAATACACTTGCAGCCGTTCCTGATTTATGAACATAAAAATTTGGAAAGCTCACACTTTTTGATAATAAAGAATCTAAAACAGGAGTGCTGTTTATAGGGTTTCCATAGAAACTCATCGGTTTAACGCCTACAGATTCTAGCATTACAATTACAATGTTTGGTTTTTTAGTGTAAGTGGTGTCAAAACGAACGTTCCTTTCAAAGGAGATATTGTCTTTGGGTAAACCTAAATGATTAGCAATTACAGGGTAGTACTTTTTGAATTTATCCATATCAACACCTTCGCTTCTGTAAGCGAAACTGTCAAAAAAATATAAAACAGGATTTAAAGTAAATTGGTTGACAGCATTATTTTTAGAGAAAAAAGCCTGACTCCATCGCAAAGGATAATGCGTGATGCTGCTATAAATTCCGAAAGAACATACTAAGAAAGTTCCAATAAAATAAAACGATTTTACTTTTTTAGAAATGATTGTATTCTGATACTCAAAAGAAGAATAGATGAATTTAGATATTTTATAAATGACAAAACATAATAGAAGTAAACCGAATATGCCTTTATAAATTGGGTAGCTTTCTACTAAAACTTGACTCGATATTTTAAGATTACTTAAAAAACGAAGTGAAGATGCATCTAAGCGGATGCTTAAATAATCATAGTATCCAAAATCAAATAAGAAGAAAAGGGTTAAGGTAAAGTAGGTAAGAAGTATATAGATACTCGCAATTTTTTGATAAATAACATGTTTAAAAAAATTATAATTTGTTATTAAAACTAGCAGTGTTATCGGGAAAAAACTAAGTATGGCGAGTTTTAAATCAAACCTGAAGCCCAGCCAAAATGATGCCTTTAACTGGCTAGAAGGAACGTTTTCTAGTTGAGCAAAAAAAGAATAAAAGAGAATTCTAAAAATTAAAATAAAGACAAATAAGAAAAAGACATTGGTAAAAATGTACTTTATATAATTAGGAATTTTTCTGAGCATTCTTTGTATTCTTAGCTGCAAAGGTATTTAATTTATAAGTTACTTTTCATAAAATAAGACATTGCAAATTATCTTAATTTTAGAATCAATTATAAAATTGATTTTTTTCTTGAAGTTTGCTTAGCTTACATCAGCAAAGAGGATATTTGTTTACAGGTTTATTAGAAATTTAAAAGGGACAATTCTTAGTAAATTGTCTATACAGTCAGCAAAAAATTGGTTAAATTTGTCCTTGAAAATGGATTAAAAAAGATTATGAAAATATCATACAGTTGGCTTAAACAATTTTTACAAATAGATTGGGAAGCTTCAAAGACAGGAGAACTCTTAACTGATCTAGGTTTAGAGGTAGAGGGTATTGAAACGAGAGAGTCTATTAAGGGAGGTCTAAAAGGCATTGTTATAGGTAAGGTCTTAACATGTATTCAGCATCCAAATGCAGACAGGTTAAAAATTACAACGGTAGATTTGGGGTCTGGAGACCCTGTACAAATTGTTTGTGGAGCGCCGAATGTGGAGGCTGGCCAAAAGGTACCTGTAGCAACTATTGGTACTACTTTGTATGATGATAAAGGAGTAGGTTTTAAAATAAAAAAAGGAAAAATAAGAGGAGAGGAAAGCCATGGAATGATATGTGCTGAAGACGAATTAGGTCTTGGTGTAGGGCATGACGGTATTATGGTATTAGATGCTGCCACAAATATAGGAGCTTCTGCTGCAGAAGTTTTTAAAATAGAAATAGATGAAATTTTTGAAATTGGTCTAACTCCTAACAGGTCCGATGCCATGAGTCATTTTGGTGTTGCTAGAGATTTACGTGCAGGTTTAATGCAACAAGATATTAATTTAGAGTTAATTTCTCCGTCTGTAAGTGATTTTCACGTAGATGAAAGAACCTTGCGTTTTGATGTGGAAGTTGATGATAAAGAGCAGGCTCCTAGATATTGCGGAATTTCAATTACAGATGTAACTGTAATGGATTCTCCAGAATGGATTCAAAATAGATTGAAAGCCATCGGTTTAACACCTAAAAATAATATTGTAGACATTACAAATTATGTACTACATGAATTAGGTCAACCGTTGCATGCTTTTGATGCCCAAAAAGTAAAAGGCAATAAAATTCTTGTAAAAACTCTAAAAGAAGGCACAAAGTTTACCACGTTAGACGGTGTTAAAAGAGAATTGTCATCGGAAGATATTATGATTTGCGACGCAAATTCTGATCCTTTATGCATTGCAGGTGTTTTTGGTGGAAGTAAATCTAGCGTTACAGAAAACACCACGTCAATCTTTTTAGAAAGTGCTTATTTTAATCCTGTTTCTGTAAGAAAAACAGCAAAAAGACACGCGTTAAATACAGATGCTTCTTTTCGTTTTGAAAGAGGAATCGACATCACTTTAACAAAGTATGCCTTAAAGAGAGCTGCGTTGTTAATAAAAGAATACGCTGGTGGAAAAATGGGCTCTGATATTTCGGATTTTTACCCGGAAAAAATTGAAGATTATCAAGTTTTTCTATCGTATGAAAACTCCTATCGATTAATTGGTCAAGAAATTCCGAAAGAAACCATCAAGAAAATTTTAGCGTCTTTAGAAATTAAAATTAATAGTGAAACTGAGGGGGGATTGGGCTTAACAATACCTTCTTACAGAACAGATGTGCAAAGAGAAGCAGATATTATTGAAGAAATTTTAAGAGTTTATGGGTATAATAACATAGAGTTTTCACATAAATTAAACACTTCTATTTCTTTTGATTCTAATAAAGAAACGAAGATTGAAAACATTGTTGCCAATCAATTAACCGCCTTGGGTTTTAATGAAACCATGGCAAATTCTTTGACGAAGCTAGAATATACAGCGCTGTCTGAAAATATAAATGCAGATGCGAATGTAGCAATGTTAAACCCTTTAAGTAATGATTTAAAGGTGATGCGACAATCTTTGTTATTTAGTGGTTTAGAATCTGTTTCGTATAATATCAATAGGAAAAATAGTTCCTTGAAGTTTTATGAGTTTGGGAAGACCTATCATAAATACAATGAAAAATACCAAGAAGACAAACACCTTACTTTATTTGTAACTGGAAACAGAACAAGTGAAAGCTGGAGTGGCACGTCTAAAGTTTCTGATTTCTTTTATTTAAAAGGAATTATTACAAATATTCTAGGCAGGTTGGGTATTGATATGTTAAAAACTTCGCCAACAAAACAAGACGTTTTTTCTGAAGGAATTTCCTTAAGTTTAGGAAAAATGAAGTTGGTGGAATTTGGAGTTCTAAAAAGAGGCTTGTTAAAGGAATTCGGAATTAAACAGGAAGTTTTATTTGCAGATTTTAATTGGGACACTATTTTAAAAATAACAGGTAATAAAAAAATAAAAGTAGCAGATTTACCTAAATTTCCAGCAGTTAAAAGAGATTTAGCTTTATTGTTAGACGTAAAAACAGAATTCAAAGAAATTTATAATTTGGCTTTTAAATCAGAGAAGAGTTTATTAAAAGAAGTAGACTTATTTGATGTGTACGAAGGCGATAAATTACCCGAAGGGAAAAAATCATATGCGGTAAGTTTTTTAATTCAAGATGAAACCAAAACATTGGCAGACAAGCAAATTGAGAAAATAATGGAGAAATTACAGCAAACCTTCGAAAAGAATTTAGATGCTGTTTTAAGGTAGGAAGAAAGCTGTAAATAAATAAGAGAAGACCCTTGTAAAATAGCATCTGTGCAATTAAGTAAGTAAACAATTAAACGATTAAATAGATAAATGTATAAACTTATAATACGTCCAATTTTATTTTTATTCGATCCAGAAAAAGTACATTATTTTATTTTTTCTTTGATTAGATTTTTGTGCAAGATTCCATTTATACCTAAAGTTTTCAGAAAATTATATCAGGTAGATGATAAGAAGTTAACACGTAATTTATTTGGATTGCACTTTACGAATCCGGTTGGTTTAGCTGCTGGTTTTGACAAGAATGGGGTGCTGTATAATGAGTTGGCAAATTTCGGATTTGGTTTCATAGAAATAGGTACCGTGACACCTATAGGTCAAGTTGGAAATCCCAAGAAGAGATTGTTTCGTTTAAAAGATGATCAGGGAATTATCAATCGAATGGGTTTTAATAATGATGGAGTAGAAGCGGCTATTAAAAATTTAAAAAAGAACAAGCATAAAGTAATTATCGGCGGTAATATTGGTAAAAATACAGAAACAAAGTCAGAAGATTACACACAAGATTATTTAGAAGTTTTTAGAGAACTGCATCCATTTGTAGACTATTTTGTTCTAAACGTAAGTTGTCCCAATGTTGGGAGTCATGCAAAACTAAATGATAAAAAGTATTTATTGGAGTTGATTACTGAATGCCAAAATCAGAATAATTTATTTCAGATTAAGAAACCTATTTTATTAAAGATTGCACCAGATTTAAATACTACACAATTAGATGAAATTATAGCATTGGTTGCAGAAACAAAAATTGATGGTGTAATTGCTTCAAATACTTCTACAACAAGAGATAATTTAAAAGTATCTCAAGAACGTTTAAAAGAAATAGGGAATGGCGGAGTTAGTGGTCAGCCGATAAAGAATCAAAGTACCAAAGTAATTAAATACTTAGCAGATACTTCTAATAAATCTTTTCCAATTATTGGTGTAGGAGGTATTCACTCTGCGGAAGATGCCTTAGAAAAATTAAATGCTGGTGCAGATTTGGTTCAAATTTATACAGGCTTTATTTACGAAGGACCAAGTTTAATTAAGAAAATTAACAAAGCACTTCTTAAAGCATAATTTTTTAGCGTTGCTTACTTTTATTTATACAGACCAAAAAGTAGCTGTTGAATGAACTATTATTTACAGAAAAATAGTCAAGATTCCGAAAAAGAAAACTTGCACACCAACAACTGCAAAACTAATTTTAGCATTTACAGTAGGCCTAAAAAGCCAAATGATGCTATGTATAATTACACTGGTTAAAAACCACATTGCATAATTTTGTAAAGGAATAATATCATTTTCCCAAGACCAGAAGCCCAACTTCATGGCAACAGGCTCTACTAAAAAATCTAAGGCTGTCATGAATACAGGAGGCAGTAAAATAAGCCAGATTGCTTTTTTTGTAAAGTATTGAACAACTCCGTAGGTGCTAAGTGCTAAAAAAAGCCAATTTATGCCAATCACGACTGGTGTTTCAAACAATTTAAATCCGAATACGTTTCCATAAGAATAATTACCGAATAGCATACCGGTAGCAACTCCAATTCCTTCCACAGAAAAACCAAGAGAAAATACAAGTAAAGAAAGCACCAAGAAGTGTTGGCTAAAGTCATTGTTCACTTTATAAAAAATAAGTAAAGTAAGTACTAGATTAAAGGGTGTAAGTGAAAGAAAGGTATCTCTATATAAAGGAATACAGATTCCTAGCAACCCAAAAAAATAGCATAAAAATAATAGTCCAATCCATCGATTTTTTAAGGAGGTGTTTTTTTTCATTTTATAAGTTTATCGATAATTTTTGCAGAGGAAAGTGCCAAAGGAATTCCGCCACCGGGGTGCACACTTCCACCACAGAAGAATAGATTTTTATATTCTGATGAGAAATTTTTATGTCTAAAAAATGCAGAAAACCGGCTATTACTGGATGTTCCGTACAAAGAACCTTTATAAGAATTTGTTTTATCTTGAATGAGTTGGGGTGTTAGTTGTTCTTCGAACTCTATAAATTGTTCAATGTCCTCCCCTAAGGTTCTTGATATTTTTGTTAAAATACTTTGCCTTGCTTCGGCAATCATAGCTTCCCAATCCTGACCATAAACTGAAGGCACATTGATCATTACAAACCAATTTTCTTTTCCTTTAGGTGCATCTGCTTTTATTTGTTTACTCGTAATATTAATGTACACAGTTGGGTCTTCATAGATTGTTTTAGAATCAAATAGGTGTTTAAACTCTTCTTTATAATCTTCAGTAAATAGAATATTATGCACGTCTAATGTTGGGAACTCTTTACCAATACCCCAATAAAAGATAAGTGCAGAACTAGACCTTTCTTGCGCATCTACTTTCTTTAATTTTTGTGCAGATGGTATTAACTTTTCATAAACTGTATGAATGTCTGCGTTGCAAACTACAATGGTCGCATTATAATTATCTGTTTTTGTTTGGACACTTTTCGCTAAATTATGAGCTACTTTAATAGCCGTTACTTCGGTGTTGTAATGAAATTGCACTCCAATTTCTTTTGCTAATTTCACCAAACTATTGGTGATTTCATGCATGCCACCTTTTGGTAAATACGCTCCTAAACCAAACTCTAAATGAGGAATAATATTTAAAATACCTGGTGCCTTGTAAGGATTAGAACCGTTATAAGTAGCATATCTATTGAAAATTCTAATTGTTTTAGAATCTTTAAATGCTTTTTCATTTACATGATTCATGGAGCTGAAAATGTGTAAAAAAGGAAGTTTGAAAATAGAAATGAATGTTTTGATAGAAAGAAAAGAGCTGATTTTATGGAGTGACTTACTTAAAAATTGTGCTTCCGTTGCCCCATAAATAAATTTGCTTTTTTTAAGGTGTTTTTTAACGCTTTCGGCAGAGTCAATTGTTTTTAGATTTATTTCATTTGCAAAAGTATGAATGTCTGAATTTGCTGAAATTTTAGTTCCATCTTCATAGAAGTAATTGCATAAAATATCAAGCTGATTGTACTTAAAGTAATCCGAAGGATTTTTGCCGGAGATTTCAAAAAGTTCAGTAACTAAATTGGGCATGGTGAAAAGAGAAGGCCCTGCATCAAAACGAAATCCGTTTCCAGTAAGTTGCGTGAGTTTTCCACCAGGATATGTGTTTTTTTCAAGAACTTGAACTGCATACCCTTTGTTTTGCAGCCGAATTGCGGAAGCAATACCAGCAATTCCTGCACCAATAATTACAGCCTTTTTCACAGCGATTTAAATGTTATTCTATTGTTATTTATAAACTTACTTTTTTCCAGCTACTTTCACGAAAGTAAAGCATTAAACTTTTACTTTTCTAATCTCTTCTTTTATATATTTCCATGGCACCACTAGCATTCCAAAACACTCTCCATGCTCTTTTCCTATGTGTTTGTGATGTATTTTGTGCGCTCTACGAATGGCTTTTAAGTATACAGCTTCACTGTTTCGAAACCATTTAAAGCGCTGGTGAATAAATACTTCATGCACTAGGAAGTAGGCAATTCCGTAAGCTAATATTCCAAAACCAACATACATTAAAGACCAAATAGCAAACATAGAACCCAGCATAATGCAAAGCCAAGAAGGAATTGCGTAGATGAGGAAAAAAATGTCATTTCTTTCAAAAAAATGCTTTCTATTAGGCACATGGTGGTCTAGATGTAAATTCCATAAAAAACCATGCATTACGTATTTGTGTGTAAACCAAGCCATAAACTCCATACCCCAGAAGGTTGCAAAAATAATTATAAAACCCATTACTTATTTATAAACTTAAAAATATGCTACTTATTTTGGCGGGCCTAATCCGCTTTTAATCAAAGGATATAATTGTATGTTCTAAAGTTTAATAGGACTCTTAAAGTTCTAAAAATAATTTATATACTCCTTCTTTTGCTGGTGCAAATGTAAGTAATTTGGCAGGTAAATTTTTGTTTTTTTGTTTAAATTTTTATCATTAATCATGAACAAAAAAATACAAGATTTTTAAACTATTTATTTGTCAGATTTTGATGTAACATACTACAGGAGTGGAGCACATAAAATGATAATTCATTTAAACGCCATTACTTTTTAG
>JBLHIE010000070.1:0-8197 GCA_047614925.1 Arenicella sp. | reverse complement strand
CAAGGTGATAAAACGGGCGACAAACCTTTAAGTGATGTGGTTAAGGAATACGTAAAAGATAAGTACAACAAACCCGGACTCGTTTTTATAGGAACGGTGCACAGATTAGACAGGCCCACTTCTGGTATTGTAATTTTTGCAAGAACCTCGAAAGCACTGGAACGTTTGAATAAGATGTTGCGCGACAAAACTATAAAAAAAACCTACTGGGCACTTGTAAAAAATGCACCAAAAGCTACTGCTGATACGCTCACTAATTTCTTAAAAAAAGACACTAAAAAGAACAAATCTTTTGTGTACAAAAAAGAAATTGAAGGTAGTAAAAATGCAATTCTACATTACAACGTCCTCAAAAAATTAGAAAATTATTTTCTAATTGAAATCGACTTAGAAACAGGCCGACATCATCAAATTAGAACACAATTAGCCCATATTGGCAGTGCCATAAAAGGCGATTTAAAATATGGTTTTCCACGTTCTAACAAAGATGGAAGCATTAGTTTACATGCTCGTAAAATAAAATTCATTCATCCGGTTTCTAAAGAAGAAATAGCGATTACGGCACCCACACCAAAAGATATTATTTGGGATGCTTGTACCTAAAAGCACATCGCAAGGGAGCATGCTTTCTTGTCATAAAACTTAATGAACTTCTAAAGAGGTGAATTTAAAAGAAGTTCCATCAAACAAACCTTTATCAGACAACTTTAAAGAAGGAATTACCAACAACGCCATAAAAGACAAACTCATGTATGGTGCTCTCAATTTGCTGCCCATTTTCTTTGCCATTGCATCTAATTCGGCATAGGATTTTCCAATCTCTTCCGCAGATAAATCAGACATGATTCCTGCAACCGGTAAAGAGACTATTTTTTCTTCGGATGTATTTACAGCACAAATACCTCCATTATTTTCTATGATTAGATTTACCACTCTGCAAATAGCTTCATCTGAGACCCCTATGGCAATAATATTATGAGAATCATGCCCCACAGAACTTGCAATCGCACCTTCTTTGATTCCGAAATTTTTAATAAACGCAATTGCGGGTACTTCATTTTTATATCGATTTACAACCGTCATTTTTAAAACATCTGTAGCTGTATTTGACACCAAATTACCGTCAACAATTAAAGAATTCTCTTCAATTTGATTGGTTACCAATTCGCCATCTAAAGCCTCAATAACTCTAATTTTATTTGCTGAAGATTCAAATCTAAAATCAGCCACTTTCTTTTGATCTGTATTAAAATTATTCAATACTTCAAAAGGAACCGATTTTACAAAACTTTCTCCTTTTTTAGCAACTAACTCTCCGTTAATGTAGGTTTCTAAAACATTGAATTCTTTTAAATTATCAACCAAAATAAAATCTGCAGCATCTCCTTTTTGCAACAAACCAACCTCTAAATTATAATGTTTTACAGGATTCACACAAGCTGCTTGTAAGACTTTAAAAACGTCCACTCCTTTTGCAACGGCTCTTTCACAGAACTGATTTATATGACCTAACAGCAAATCATCTGGATGTTTGTCGTCTGAACAAAACATCATATTCTCGAAATGTTCTGGTAATAAATCAATCAAAGCTTCGAAGTTTTTTGCAGCACTTCCCTCTCTAACAAGCACCTTCATTCCTTTCTGCAACTTCTCTAAAGCTTCTTCATACGTAAAACACTCGTGATCTGTAGAAATTCCTGCAGCAATATATTTTGTAACGTCATCTCCTCTTAAACCAGGAGCGTGCCCATCAATTGGTTTGTTGTTATTTTTTGCATGCTGAATTTTAGCTAAAACTTCTGCGTCATCAAATAAAACACCCGGATAATTCATCATTTCTGCTAAATATTTGATATCAGGATTTTCCATCATCAACTTAATATCATCAGCATCTATAACCGCACCCGCGCTTTCAAAAGAAGTAGCTGGCACACAACTTGGTGCTCCAAAATTGAATTTTAACGGAACTTTCTTTCCGTTTTCAATCATAAAATCTACTCCCTTTACACCTAAAACATTGGCAATTTCATGCGGATCAGAAACCGTAGCAACTGTGCCGTGTACAACAGCAATTTTTGCAAATTCTGAAGGCACCAACATAGAGCTTTCTATATGAATATGTGCATCTACAAAACCTGGTAAAATAAAATTTTCTTTATGGTGATTTGCTTCTCGAATTTCTAAAATCTTTCCATTTTTTACTTCAACCTCACCTTTAAAAATTTTCTTATTTTGTATGTCAACAATATTCCCTTGTACAATCATTTTCAAAATTATTTGACACAAATTTACAAAGAATAAAAGGCGCTGTCCTGTTTATTTCGGATAGATTATTTGATG
Organism: Arenicella sp.; assembly: GCA_047614925.1. Taxonomy (GTDB): domain Bacteria; phylum Bacteroidota; class Bacteroidia; order Flavobacteriales; family Flavobacteriaceae; genus Polaribacter. Next base: position 5,857 of record JBLHIE010000070.1, on the reverse strand, counting down.
GAGTGGAATATCAAATTCATCTGCATCTTCTATTTCTTGGATGGGTGGAAAAAAATTTAAGCCTATAAATTTTGCGTCTTTTCTACAATTTGATAAAAATCGATCATAGAAACCTTTTCCATAACCCACTCTAAATTTTTTATCATCAGAGATTAACATTGGAATAAAAAGCAGGTCCAACATACTTTCCGCTACCTGTTCGGCATCTACAGGTTCTGGAACACCAAATTTATTCAACGCTAAAACAGTGTCCTCTTCTAGATAAAAATGCGATAATGTTTGATCTTTAAAGTTGCATTTACTTACTACAATTCGCTTCTTTTTACTTCTAAAATAGGTAATTAATAGCGCAGTATCGATCTCTTTAAATTTAGGCATTGATAAAAATAAGTGCACATTTTCTACTTCAGAAATATCTAAACTATAAATCTGCTGGTAGATACTTTCTTGAAAACCCTTAATTTGAAACTCCGATAAATCCGCTCTCTTTTGCTTGTAAAGTGCCCTGAGTTCTTGCTTTTTCATTTTATAAATCTTTTAATATTGCTTGTGCTTTTTTTGTCAATCCTTTTACCACCATAGCATAAGAATGATTGATGAGTTCTTGAACCAAATCATCCGAAACATCACTATTATTCACCGCTATTGTGTTCCAATGCTTTTTATTTGAATGCCAGCCAGGCTGTATACCTTCATATGCTCCTCTTAATTCTGTTGCTTTCTCAGGATTGCATTTAAGATTGATATGCTGTTCCCCTTTCTCCCAAGTATCCAACCTTACGAGTGCAAATATTTTCTCCATTACTTTAAAAACTAAAGTTACACCATCAAAAGGGAAGTGCTCTGTAGTGCCCTTTTTTGAAATGCAAGAATCTCTTAATTGCTCAATATGCATTTTTTAGTTATTACTAATATTAATTTAAAAGCACCTTTTTTACTATTTTAAAAGTATCTTTAACTATCAAATTTACAATTATTTTTTACCATGGAAAATGAATTTTTAGACAATACAGAAATCATTAGCTATTCAGCTAAGACTTATGAAAAAACTAGTTTTTCGACAACTTCTGAGATTCACCTATCTAGAGGCACAGACACCATAGAGTGGTTAAATACTTATGGCATTAAATATCAAAATGACTATAAAAAAATAATTCATCAAAATAAATTAGATGATTTTTTAATCAAATTACTAAATGATGAAGACCACCCAAATAAGGTAATTGTTTTAGATGACTTGTTGTTTATTACCACTCGTGTCTTAATAACAAAAGATACTAAATTAGAATCTGAACAAATGATTTTTATTGTTTCTACAGACTTCCTATGGTCTATTCAAGAAAAAAATGGCGACTATTTTAACTGGATTCGTGAGCGCTTAGAAAGCAACAAAGGAATTGTTAGAAAGAAAAGAGCAGACTATTTACTGTTCTTATTACTAGAGTCTATTGTAGACAATTATCAGGACACTTATCAAGAAAATGCTGCTTTAAATTCAGACAAATTAAGTTCTAACAATATAAAACCAACACCAGAATTCACCTCTTTAGTAGAAGCAAGAAAACAAGAATTATTCAATTTTAAAAAAGCAACTATGAGTTTAAAAGACACGGTTGTAAAGTTAGAAAAGATGGAAATTGACGGCTTTAACGTGAAATATTTTAGCGAACTAAAGGAACAAACTAACAATTTAATTTCTAATATAGATTTTGAATTGCAAGAATTAGAAAGTAAAATAAATTTGATTTTCAGTATTCAAGGACACCGTTTAAACGAGGTAATGAAAACGCTTACTATTTTGTCTGTTATCTTTATTCCACTAACTTTTTTAGCAGGTATTTATGGAATGAATTTTGAAAACATCCCTGAATTAAAGTCTGAAAATGGTTATTTTATTTTATTAGGTGTAATGCTTTTAGTAAGCATCATTTCTATTTGGTACTTTAAGCGCAAGAAATGGTTTTAATACTCAAATTCTACATATTTTCACAAATATAGGTTTAAAAATAAATCTAAGGTTCTTCAACTCTTTTCTATGATTTCTTAAAAGTAAGATTCTTTATAAAACCAATCTGGATTTGTAAAAAATCTATTTCTATTAAATATTCTCTTCTGTACTTTACTTTATAATTTTATACAAAATAGGCTTGCTCGGGGTTGCATCGTTCTCAAAAGGTGCAATCATTAAATTCAATAAATATTCGCCGTCTTCTACCGCGTTAGGCACATAAATAAATTCGGTAATCGTTGCATCTAATCGAACTTCACCAGCGGTATTCCAAAAAGCATTGTGTGCTAATAATTTACCATCATCTTGCTCTTTGTCTAATGAAGGTAAATCAATCAATAAATGCTTTATTCCTTTTTCGCGCAAATAAATAGCTGCTTCCTCTAATAAATAAGGCGGATTTGTATTCGAGTATTGCATGGACATTTTGTCCTTTAAGTTGGGTAAAGTTCTAATGATAATTGCATCTCTTTTTTTATTTCTTAGCGCTGTTTTTAACTGTTTCTCAGAAATTACGAAATCTTTTCCATTACTTTCTGGAGCGACTGTAATCACCTCTGAAACAAAGAAATAATGTTTTAAATTCTGATTTACCGAATGAAATACTTCGGTAATATGCCCAACACATTCTGTATGTGTAATGTGAGAATGCGGATTAAAATGAATGTTGTTGAAATTTACAACGGCACCTTCAGAAACCTTAGCCAATTCACCATCAAAATTTTCTGGAAATATTTTTGGCTCACCTACATACCACGCATTTACGTTTTTTCTTGATGCATCTATGGCGATAGAAATATCTATAGGCTTAGAAACATCTATGGTAATTTTTCTAGAGTTATATTCTATAATTGCTTTCATAAATGCTAAGATTATTTTCGTTAATTATTGAAGTAAATTCAAATATAGGTTATTAAATAAAGAGTACTCGAAGAATTTTTTAAATTAGAAAAGGAACTGCAACTAGTTTAACATGAAAAGATCAGCAGCAATTCCATCTACCAAGAATCTTCCTTTTTCGCTCGTTTTTAAAACGCCATTGTCAAGACATAACAAATCTTCTTCCAGGTGTTTTTTAGATTGACTTTCTATATATTCGGCATATTTTATTCCGAAATTCTGCTCAATCTCACCTAAAGAAACACCCCACATGGTTCGTAAACCAGTCATGATGTATTCATTATATCGGTCTGTTCTCGACAACGTTTCTCTTTCTATTGGCAATACGTTTTCTTGTATTGCTTTGATATACTTCGTGTTATTTTTAATATTCCAACTGCGTTGTTTTCCATCAAATGAATGAGCAGAAGGTCCGATTCCTAAATATGGTTTTCCAAACCAATACGCCGTGTTATTTTTGCTAAAAAAACCTTTTTTTCCGAAACTAGACAATTCATAATGAATATAACCTGCTTTACCGAGCTCTTTGGTCAACATTAAAAACTGTTCTTGAACTTTAAAATCGGGCACACTTTTAATCTTTCCTTTTGCAATTAAAGACTCTAAAGCTGTTTTTGGCTCCACAACCAAAGCATAACTGCTAATATGTGGAATGCCAAAACTTAAGGCCGTTCTAATATTTGCCAACCATTCTTCGTTTGTGCAATAGGGAATTCCGTAAATTAAATCTAGTGAAATATTATCAAAATATTGACTAGCAAAAGACAAAGACTTCTTTGCCTCTTCTGAATTGTGCGCACGATTCATCAACTTTAAATCTTTCTCAAAAAAAGATTGCACACCAATACTTAGTCGGTTAATTAAACTCTTAGAGAGTTCAATTATTTTTTCATCAGACAAATCATCAGGATTTGCCTCTAGCGTTATTTCCGGGTTTTCTATAACCTCAAAATTTGCATATACTGCAGCAATTAATACTTGAATATTTTCGGTATTTAAAACAGAAGGTGTTCCTCCACCAAAATAAATAGTTTCTATAATTTTATCTTCTAACTCGTCTTTTCTCAGTTCAATTTCTTTCACTAAAGACACAATCATATCCTCCTTTTTCTTCAAGGAAGTAGAAAAATGAAAATCGCAATAAAAACATGCTTGCTTGCAAAACGGTATGTGAATGTATATTCCGGACATAAATTAGTTATCAGTTTTCAGTATCAGTAAGCAGGCCTACTTCTACGTTTTCTAAAAAAAGTGTATCAAACAGTTTGTGAGCTACATCGTTGGATTTTAAAGCAAATAATAACCCCGTTAAAGTTTCAGAATTCTTAGCATCAGCGTCATTTAATTTACTAGAAAAATGTTTTGGATATTGTCTTTTTCTGTAGGCATCAGAAATATTAGCAGACACACTTCTTGAAGATCTTCTAATTTGATCCGTTAAAGAGTATTTTTCTCCTTTTGGAAAAGATTTAGAAGTTTCAAAAATATGCATAGCCAAAGAAAATGATTTCTTAAAAGCCAATACATCTGTAAAACTCATATTATTTTATTTATTTTCGAAATTTGGAACTACTGCTACTGCTACTGAAAGCTACCTATTATTTTTTAATTCTTTTTTCATTGTCTTTCACAAAACTAGCCCATCCCGTATAATTTTTTCCACCAACCACTTTTCCTGAGTTGTAAAAATGACAAACTGCTGCCGCTAAACCATCTGTTGCATCTAAGTTTTTTGGCAATGTTTGTAAATTTAAAAGCGATTTTAACATCAAAGCAACTTGTTCTTTACTAGCGTTTCCATTTCCGGTAACAGCCATTTTAATTTTCTTTGGCAAATATTCTGTAATGGGTATTTCTCGAGATAAACCCGCTGCCATTGCAACCCCTTGTGCTCTTCCTAGTTTTAACATAGATTGCACATTTTTGCCAAAAAACGGCGCTTCAATCGCAATTTCATCAGGATGATACGTATCTATTAATTCTATTGTTCTCTCAAAAATGAGTTTTAGTTTTAGATAATGATCATCATATTTTTTCAACATTAATTCATTCATCTGAATAAATTCCATCTTCTTTCCAACAACCTTTATAAGTCCGAAACCCATAATTGTAGTACCAGGATCAATTCCTAAAATAATTTTTTCTGTTTTTACAATAGCCATCTTTATTATTTTAGTTTTTAAAATAAACGATCTAAAATAACTTCCATTTTATACCACAAAATAACAGCAACCACTAGTAATAAAATTAAGAAAAGTCCTTTTGTTGGTTTTGATTCTTTTTTTCTGCCAAACTTTCTTCTAAATTGCATTCTTATTTATTTTTAATTGATGGTTCTTAATTATTGGTTCAAAACAAACTTAATTATCCTAAGTAAACTTAATTCTTTTTCACTACCAAATATGCAAAAACTATATACTACTTCTTAATAGCTCTTAGCATTTCTCTTTTTCCTGGAGGCCCCGGCAAACGCTCTACGGTAAAACCAACCGCTTGCATTGCTCTTCTTACGCTTCCTTTTGCAGAATACGTTACTAAAATTCCGTTTTCTTTTAATGCCGTAAACATTTTTCTAAAAATTTCTTCAGACCATAATTCGGGTTGCACGCGCGCGCCAAAAGCATCAAAATAAATTAAGTCAAATGCGTCTTCATCTTCAATGTTTTCAAACCGTTGCTTTCTTTTTAATAAAGAAAAACTGTCTGAAATTTGGTGTTTTTCTTCCCAAGAAACAGTGTGCATTTTATCGAAAATTGCACTGTCTTTCTCTGCTTTCAATACTGAGATAAAATTCATTTTCTCCACTTCTTCCGAAGTCACAGGATACGCCTCTACACCCACATAATCAATCGCTTTCTCACCTTCTAAATAGGTAATAAAACAATTTAAACCAGTACCAAAACCAATTTCAAGTACGGACACCTTTTCAGAGGCAACCAATTTTAATCC
>JBLHIE010000069.1:0-8455 GCA_047614925.1 Arenicella sp. | reverse complement strand
CTTTATTTAATGTATAAAATTCGCCTTCCCATTCTTGCTTTCCCCAACAATTTGGGCAAATTCCATCCGGTGCTTTTTCTGTGGTAGTTCCTTTGGTTTTAGAATTAAAATAGTTTTTTATATTTTGTGCAATACTCATAATTTAGTCGTTTTAATTTTATACAATTTCTGTTTCAATAATAATTTTACTTTGCAATGTTTTATGAACTGGGCATTTGGCAGCAATTTCTTTTAATCGTTGTTTTTGCTTCTCATCTAAATTTCCAATAAACTTTAATTTCTTTTGAAGATGATCAAAACGCGTTGGTTTGTCTGCATCAATATCTAAATCGTCACGATGCTTTTTCGAATATGTAATATACACAAAGACTTCTTGTAAATCCCATTTTTTACGTTCGGTATATAATTTTAAAGTCATTACTGTGCAAGCCGCCAAACCGGCACTTAGAAAATCATAAGGTGATGGGCCAAAATTGTCACCACCAACATTTTCAGGTTCATCTGCAATAAAAGAATGTTTTTTTGTTTGAATGGATGTTGTAAAATTATCTTCCAAGATATTTAAATGCGCCACCAGTTGTTCGCCTTCAGAAGAAATCATACTGTTTTCCTCAGGTTCGAAATAGCGTTCTGCCCAGGTTCCAATCATATTGCCAACATAGATACTGTCTGATGCTTTGGTAAGCAAATGATCTGCATCGTCTAAACTTACAAAACTTTTTGGATGATGTGCATTGTGATAAATTTCATGTGCATTCTCAATGCCTACAATTTTATCAAAAGGTGCGTGCATTACCAAAATTGGTTTGCGCAATTCTTTAATGATTTTTGGTAAATCTGTTTTGCTAAAATCTGCCACAAAATCTTCATTAATTTTAAAAGGTCTGCCGCCAATGTTTACTTTAATTGCGCCTTTTTCAGAAATATCTTCAGGTTCATGAGAAAATAAATGAGTTACATGCCCTACAGTTGCGGGTGCACCAATAGTTGCTACTGCTTTTATATTTTCTAATTTAGAGGCTGCAACAATTACAGCTGCGCCTCCTAATGAGTGCCCAATTAATAAAGAGGGTGCTTTGTAATGCGTTTCTAAATAATTATGTACGTCTATTAAATCTTCTACATTGGCAGAAAAATAACTGTCAGCAAATTCTCCCTCACTTTTTCCTAAACCTGTAAAATCGAAACGAAGCACACCAAAACCATGGTTTGTTAGAGCACGACTGATGTTTTTTGTGGCTTTAAAATTACTATTGCAGGAAAAACAATGTGCAAAAATTGCAAAATTATTTGGTTTCTGATTTGCAGGAAATTCTAAATAGCCTTGTAGTTTTAAACCTTTTTTATTGGTTATTTCTAGTTTGGTTGTTTTCATAGTTCAAGGGTTTTTAAAATAGTCGTAATTTCTTATGGCATATTACGAGGATTTATATGGCTTGAAAATTTGCGAACAATCAAATCTAATTTTGGATTGATATATTTTTGGCAAAACGGTTTCTCTACATTTTTTATATAATAATTTTGAGACGCTTCAATAGAAGGTTTGAATTTTTTTAAAGGAAGTACTTGGGTAATTATTTCTTCTTTAAAACCTACTTGTAAAGTTGTTAGTATCTGAGTGCTTTTTTCTTTTTGCTCCTTGGTGAAATAATAAATTGCAGACCTGTATTTTGCACGCATCGAATGTTCTTTTGTGCTTTTATGGGTGTGTAAATGGATTTCAATTAATGTTTTTAGTCTTGCTTTCTTATTGAAATAAACAATAACTGCTTCAGAAAAGGAGTCGTTTTTTCCTTCGGAAGAAATAAAACCTTGCGCTACTTTCTCCACGCCAATTAAAGATTGAAATACAGCTTCTGTGCACCAATAACAACCGCCACCAAAAGCCACTTTAGTTAATTCCATTCTAATTTTTTTCTTTCTTCCCAATACAATTTTGGAGATACTTTAAAAGAATTTAAGCTTTTAATATCTTCATTAGAAAGCCTAAAATTATTCAGTTTTAAATTTTCTTTTAATTGGTTTGTATCACTAGCACCGCTTAAAACGATACTATTTGGGATGGTTTGTTCGCAATACTTTAAAGAAATAGCATCTACACCAACCTTGTATTTTTTTGACATGCTTTCTAAAACGGCATACATTTCATTGTAATGTTGATAGTTTTTATTTCTAAAAACACGGCCATTTGCCAAGGCTTCTTTGATAATAATTTGTTTGTTTTGAAGAATTAATTCATTTGCAATTTTTTGTAAACTTTGGTCTAAAAAATTGTAGGTCACTTGAAATGTATCAAAAAGTGATGCGCCATCAACTAAAATAGTTTGTGCTTTTTTAATTACTTCTACCTGGTTTGTGCCTGTTGTGGTCAGTCCTATTTTTAGGTGGTGTGTTTTCTTTAAGAAGGCTAAATGGGTTAAAACTGCGGTATTTTTTAAAACACCTGTTTCTAAAGTCGCAGAGTGAATTTGATATACTTTTAAATAGGGAAGTAATTGTTTCGAAAAATTCCATTGTTGCTTTAATTTTTCAAAACTGTGTTCTTTTATTTCATGAATCTTGGCATTTTTATCAAAATTGGCGGTGTACGTATAGCCCCATTTTGTTGCAATTTCAATGGTATTGTCGTCTTTTTTTTGCAACCATTCTAAGACCAATGCTTCTGCCAAACCATAACCCGGAGCGGTGTCAAAATACCGGATACCTAAAGCATATGCTTCTTCTAGAACCGAAAAACTTTGTTGTCTAAAGGTTTCTAGATCGGAATTCTCATTACTATTTATGCGAACATTTATGTACTGAGGCCTTCCTAAAGCTGCTGTTCCTAATCCTAAATTCATAATTTTTAATTTTCCATATTTTTCACGTAACAAAAACCTACAAGGCTTTTGAAACCTTGCAGGATCTTAAGAACTACAAGATAACATCGAGCATCCTACTTTATTTCTTGCCCATTCAGGTCTTTTTGCAAACCATTTTTCGTTTTCTGGTTGCGCCGAATACGGCTTTTTTAACAGCTTAAATAATTCATCAATTAAAGCGTAATTACCCTTATCTGCTTCATCAATTGCCATTTGAGACATGTAGTTTCTTAGCACATATTTAGGATTAACAGCATCCATCTTTTCTTTTCTTTCTTCGGATGAAACTGTTTCCTGCTGCAGTCTGTCTGCATATTTTTCAAACCACAAACTCCACTTATTTTTCACTTCATTAGAAATATGTTCTAAGTCGTAAAATGCATTTTCTATCAATTTTAATCCGGATGCAGCATCCGTGAAATCACTTAAATTCCGAAAGAAAATAGTCATGTCGGTTTCTACCAACTGTAAATTATCTTCTAAGTTTTGAATCAATTGGAGGTCATCTGCATCAGTAGTGGTGAAACCTAATTTTGATTTCATCATCACTAAAGACTGTTGCTCAAAAGCTACGGTATATTGCTTTAAAATAGCTTCTAAAGGCGCTACTTCTTCAATTATTGGGTACAAAGCATTTGCCAATTGGTATAAATTCCAAAGTCCCATGTTCGGCTGATTTCCGTACCGATAGCGTTTGTTTTGACTGTCTGTGGTGTTGGGCGTCCATCCAAATTCAAAGCCTTCCAACCACCCATAAGGTCCGAAATCGATGGTCAAGCCTAAGATAGACATGTTGTCTGTATTCATTACTCCGTGCACAAAACCAACACGTTGCCAATCGATAATCATTTTTAAAGTACGTGCTGTAACTTCCTTAAAAAAGGCAATATAATTTTCTTTTGAAGGCGCTCCCAGGTGCGGAAAATGATGTTTGATTGTATAATCAACCAAGACCTTTAAATTTTTTAAATCATCTCTTGCTGTAAAAATCTCAAAACTACCAAAACGTAAAAAAGAAGGAGAAATTCTAGAAACAATGGCTCCTTTTTCATATGCTGGATGTCCGTCATATAAAACATCACGTAAAACACTATCACCCGACAAACTCAAAGACAAGGCTCTGGTAGTTGGCACGCCCAAGTGAAACATGGCTTCGCTGCATAAATACTCTCGAACAGATGAGCGCAAGACAGCCAAACCATCTGCAGTTCTAGAATACGGCGTTTCGCCAGCACCTTTTAATTGGACTTTCCAATTTTTATTTTGATGCTCAACTTCAAATAAATTAATAGCGCGGCCATCTCCTAATTGTCCTGCCCAATTGCCAAATTGATGCCCGGCATAGCACATGGCGTAAGGAGTTGTGTTTGGATACACTTCATTTCCTGTGACTATATTTTTAAAGAATTCTGATTTCGTTTCTTCTTCAGAAATATGTAATTCAGCAGCCATTTCTGGAGAAACGTGCAATACCATTGGTTGCGCAGTTTTCTTTGGAGTAACATAAGAAAAAGCAGCATTTTCTACTTGGCGCCTTGTGTTTTCTTCATTTATATCTGCTGGCAGTTCTGTAGTGAAGGTGTTTTTTATGTGTAAGTTCAAATTGTAATTTTTTAGGTGTTTAATAGATTTTAGCTGTTGCTTTATCAATCCATTTTTGGAGTTCCTTGTCAGAAGGATTTCGTAATTTTTTATGATCAATGATAATTGTAGGGAAATTTAGATTTTTATTTTCATACAAGTTACGTAATTTCGTTGCACTCTCTGCATTGTTCTCAACATCTAAAAACGCATAATTCAAGTTACGGGTTTTTAAAAATAGTTTATAATACTGTGTTTTATGACATCTTTCTGCGCCGAATAATTGTATTTCCATTTTATAATATTATGCGGTTTAAACTCTTTTCTTTTGAGATGTGTTATTTTAGTTTGTCTGCATGTAATTTTCTCAATTTAGCCAACTTCGGTTCAATAACGAAGGTACAATAGCCTTGTCCGTTATTATTCTTATAAAAGTCTTGATGCTCTTGCGTTGCTGTATAAAAAGTAGGCAATGCACTCAATTCTGTCACCACTTTATCTTCGTAATACGGTTGAATTTGTTTTAAAACTTCATCCGCTATTTTTTGTTGTATTTCATTATGATAATAAATTACAGACCTGTACTGTGTGCCTCTATCTGCACCTTGTTGATTTAAGGTTGTAGGATCATGTGTGGTCATAAAAATAACGATAATATCTTCATAAGAAAGAATACGTTCATCATAAGTAATTTCAATGACTTCTGCATGCCCTGTTAAGCCCGAGCAAATTTCACGATAGGTGGGTTCTCCTGGAACATTTCCACCAGCATATCCAGAAATTACTTTTTCTACGCCTTTTACTTCTTGAAATACAGCTTCTGTACACCAAAAACATCCACCGCCTAAAGTGGCAACTTGTAACTTGTTATTCATTATATATAGGGGTCATTGTAAGAAAAAATAACGAAGTAATCTTTTCGAAAAGAAACAGATTGCTTGGTACATTCACAATGACTTTTTTAAAATTTTTAGTTGGTTTTGTTTAGAATCATAGATTCAGAATTTACACAATACCGTAATCCACTTGGTTCAGGACCGTCAGGGAAAATATGCCCTAAATGTGCATCGCAGCTGTTGCAGAGTACTTCAACTCGAACCATGCCTAAAGAAGCATCTTTGTGATATTTAATGGCATTTTCTTTGATAGGTTGTGTAAAACTTGGCCATCCAGAATTCGATTCGTACTTTATAGTCGCATCAAATAAAGGCGCGTTGCAACAAATGCAATTGTATTGCCCTGCATCATATATAGAACACAATGCTCCGGTATGAGGTCTTTCAGTCCCTTTTAGTCTTGTAACTCGATATTGTTCTGGTGTTAATAGGTTTTTCCACTCGGCTTCAGATTTTTCTACCCTTTTTTCTGGAGTTGGATTTCCTTTTGCTGTAAAACTGATAATTTCTTTCCAAGTAAGCATGCTGTTTTTTTCTTTTTTTAATTATTTCCGCTCTTTTATCAGACGAAAATTAGGCTATTTACTTACAAAAAAATTAACTTTATAAGTATTGAAAGCAACACCTAAATTTACGACAAAAATCAAATAAAACGAAACCATTTTTAATTGTTTATTTTTGTTTAAAATTATTTCATGAGCGCACTAATTATCGAAGTAGAAAAATTTGTTTTTAGCTTTCTAAGTAAAAGTATACACCCAAACTATGTCTATCATAATCTTACGCACACTCAAAGAGTTGTAAAAAACACAAAGGAGATTGCAGTATTTTTAGAGGTTGAAAAAGTATCCTTAGAAAACCTTGTAATAGCAGCGTGGTTTCATGATACGGGTTATGTAGATGGGCAGGAAAATCATGAAGTAAAAAGCGCGCAAATTGCTTCAGAATTTTTAACAGCTCAAAATATTTCGGAAGAAAGGGTTCAAGCAATTGGAGCGCTTATTTTAGCAACTAAAGTAACTTCTGAGCCTCAAAATAGTTTAGAGGAAATTATTAAAGATGCAGATTGTGCCCATCTTGCTTCTAAAAACTTTTTTGAGATGGTTTCTTTGTTAAGAAAGGAATGGGAATTGTCTTTGGATAAAAAATATACAGAGGCAGAATGGATAGAATTAAACCTGTCTTTCTTGTCGCAGAAACACAGATTCTATACAGATTTTGCATTGAGAAACTGGAGTAAAGGCAAAGACAAAAACTTGGCAAAGCTTTTAAAAAATCAAAAGAAACTAAAACAAGAGACTAAAAAGTTTACGCAGAAAGAAGTGGCTTTAAGTTTAAAGAAAAATAAGAGTGAAGTGCCAGAAAGAGGTGTGGAGACTATGTTTAGAGTCGCACTTAAAAACCACATGACTTTAAGTAATATCGCAGATACAAAAGCAAATATTTTACTTTCTGTAAATGCTATTATCGTTTCTTTAGCGTTGTCTAATTTATTACCAAAATTAGACAATCCTTCAAATTCTCATTTATTAATACCAACAGTTATTTTTGTGGCGTTTACGGTAGCTTCTATTATTTTGTCTATTCTAGCAACCAGACCAAACGTTACAGAAGGAAAGTTTAGTAAAGAAGATGTTGCTAATAAAAAAGTAAACTTGTTGTTCTTTGGGAATTTTCATCAGATGAAATTGGATGATTTTGAGTGGGGAATTTCAGAAATGATGACAGACAGAGATTACCTGTATGGCTCGCTTACGAAAGATTTGTACTTTTTAGGACTGGTTTTAAACAGGAAATACAAAATTTTAAGAGTTACCTACACCGTTTTTATGATTGGTATTATTGTGAGTGTTTTGGCTTTTGCAATTTCTTTTAAGTACCAAGTAATGCCACTTTAAGATTCTATTTCTTTTATTAAATCTTTTAGGGTAATTGTTCTTTTTTCATCAAAATCTTTTTGATAAACAACGCGCACTCTTAAGGCCTTTAAGCCAGAAACACCCTGTAGATCCTCTAACTCTAAAAACTCTATTTCACCCAATTGATTTTTAGATTGTAAGAATTTTATATACTTTATGTATTCTACAGCATCCTTGTCTTGAGAGTAAATAATGGCAATCTTTCCCGGTTGTGTTATTCTTTCATCGGTATTTCTTATGTGCGCTTTGTCTATTCTTTTTTTAATAATTTCATATCGAATATTATAGGCACCATCTACATCAAACTGTTTCTCATCCATTCTAAATTTAATAGCCATAGGATTGCTATGTACTAAAATTAAAGAAGCTACCCTTAAGGCATTTGGCACGCTGTCTATGAGTGCATATGCAATGTTTTCCATCTCGCACATTACTTGCAATTGCCACAAGCGCAGGTTGTATAAATACAAGGCATCAAAAGGTTTTTTATTAGAAATAGATTGCCCAATGTACATGTTAAACTCAACACCATCTGTTTTATAACGTTCAAAATAATGAGGAAACATTTCTTGCGCATCTTTCTGGCGCTTGTCTATAAACTTTGCTAGTTTTTCATTGATAAGGTTCACACTCGCCTCATATTCTTTTCTTTTTTCGTAGACAACATTTAAATCTTTGTCTAAACGGTTTAGGTAGGTGTCTACTTTTTTTGAGAGTGTTGTATTGATTTCTTTAATGTGATTGAATACAGGGTAAATTTCGCGCTGTAAAAAGTCTAAAATATTAATTTCATCTCCAGCATTTAATTCTTCTTCTACCTCTTTTAAGAAGGTAGAAACACGGTACATTAACTCGTTATAAATGGGAAGTTTTTCTGTTTTACAAGCGTCTTTTAAAACAGTAATAGCCAGCGTTAACTGCGTTACCAAATCTTCTTTTATAGCTACGTTTCTTGCGGTAGAAGAGCCTTTGATGTCACTTTGACCAAACAACGGATACACGTCTTTAAAGACGATTTCGTCTAACTTTGCGTTTTCATTTTTTTGAGACTCCGTCTGAAATTTTTCTGCAGCTTCATAGAAACGCCATTTTACAGAATTGTGAATAGAAGTGTAGTTTTCTTGAATTGTTGCCTCTAATACATTCTGACGCTCTTCAGAAGTCCTTTTTACTGCAGCTTCAAAAACTGGAATAATAT
>JBLHIE010000068.1:0-9035 GCA_047614925.1 Arenicella sp. | reverse complement strand
ACGTATATTGCCAACGGAAAAAGAGACAACACCATTATTGATATTATTGACGGAAAATCCGTGGGTACAAAAGTGGCACTTTAAAAATTTAAAGTATGAAATTACTAGAAACAACTATAAAAAATAATGTTTTAAAAAGCATGACGATAATTCTTGATGAAAATCGGAAATTATTATTACAAGCAAATAAAAAAGATTTAGATGCTTTTCATAAAGAAGACCAAGCAATGTTTGATCGTTTGATCTTAAACGATGCAAAAATTGATGGAATGATAACTGCCATTAATGAAGTAAAAGCACAAGAAGACCCCGTAAACCAGGTAATTAGTGACATAAAACTAGAAAACGGACTACAAGTAACGAACAAAACAGCACCGTTTGGAACCATCATGATCATTTACGAATCGAGACCAGATGTTACCGTAGAAGCTGCCGTTTTAGCCTTTAAATCGAACAATAGAATTTTATTGAAAGGTGGTAAAGAAGCAATATATAGCAACAAAATACTAGTAGATTTTTGGCACAAAGCACTAGAAGAGAACAACCTAGATAAAGAATATATAAAGTTACTGCAAATGAATAGAGAAGAAACGCAGTCTTTTTTAAAAAACCCAACAGAGCAATTAGATTTAGTGGTACCAAGAGGTGGCGAACGTTTGATTAATTTTGTAAAAGAACATGCAAAATGTGCCGTTTTAATAAGTGGACGAGGAAACAACTTTTTATATATTGATAAAAATGCTGACTGGGACAAAACGTTAGCCGTAATTATTGACGCAAAAACGGCTAAAATTTCTGCTTGTAATGCTTTAGACAAGATTCTTGTCAATAAAAACATTCCGAATTTTGAAAACAAATTAAAAGAATTAGAAACTATTTTAAAAGAGAGAGCTGTTGCAATTTTAGTAGATAATGAAATACAAAAAGTACTAAAAGAAGCATCACTAATTACAGAAGAAGCTACATGGCGAGAAGAGTTTTTAGCTTTAAAGTGTTGTATTGGAGCCGTAGACCATCTAGACGAAGCTGTACGAATGATAAATACACATTCTGGTGGCCATTCTGCAGCGATAATGACTACAAATGATGCAAATGCAGACAGCTTTATGCAACAAGTAGATTGTGCTGCAGTTTATAAAAATGCATCTACTCGGTTTACAGATGGTGGTCAATTAGGCGTTGGCGCAGAGCTGGCTATTAGTACAGACAAATTACATCATAGAGGTCCGTTAGGGTTAAAGAAATTAGTCACCAATAAATATTATATTTTTGGTGAAGGTCAAACACGAAATTAGATTTTCAAAGCAAAAAAAAGCCTCACAAATTGTGAGGCTTTTTTTTTATAGCTGATAAAGAAACTTTATGAAGCTTCTAATACTTCTTGTACTTTATCTGCAGCTTCTTGAAATTCTGTAGCAGAAATAATTTCCATTCCAGAATTGTCTATTAATTGTTTTGCTTCTTTGGCATTCGTCCCTTGTAATCTACAAATAATTGGCACGGTAATCTTATCTCCCATACTCTTATAAGCATCTACAACACCTTGTGCAACTCTGTCACAACGTACAATACCACCAAAAATATTTACTAAAATTGCTTTTACATTGGGATCTTTTAAGATAATACCAAAAGCCTTTTCTACACGTTCTGCATCTGCGGTACCACCAACATCTAAAAAGTTAGCAGGCTCTCCACCAGATTCTTTAATCAAATCCATCGTTCCCATTGCCAAACCAGCTCCGTTTACCATACACCCAACATTTCCATCTAAATCTACATAGTTTAAACCAGCAGCTTTTGCTTCCACTTCAATAGGATTCTCCTCACGTAAATCGCGCATTTCTGCGTAATCTTTATGTCTATACAAAGCATTTTCATCTAAAGAAACCTTAGCATCTACTGCCATAATTTTAGAATCAGATGTTTTTAAAACTGGGTTGATTTCAAACATTGAAGAATCAGAACCAATATATGCATTGTATAAATTTGTAACAAATTTTGTCATTTCTTTAAATGCAACACCAGATAAACCCAAGTTAAAAGCTACTTTTCTGGCTTGAAAAGGCATGATTCCTAATAATGCATCTATTTCTTCTGTAAAAATTAAGTGTGGAGTCTCTTCTGCCACTGTTTCAATATCCATTCCACCTTCTGTCGAATACATGATCATATTTTTACCTGTTGCTCTATTTAATAAAACAGACATATAATATTCATCTGGCTCAGAATCTCCAGGGTAATATACGTCTTCACAGATTAAAACTTGATTTACTAGTTTTCCTTCAGCAGATGTTTGAGGAGTAATCAACATCATTCCCAAAATATCATTAGAAATACTTTCTACTTCTTGCAAGTTTTTAGCCAACTTCACACCTCCACCTTTTCCACGACCACCGGCATGAACTTGTGCTTTTATCACGTGCCAACCTGTTCCAGTATCTTCAGTAAGTTTTTTTGCAGCTGCAACTGCCTCTGCAGGAGTATTCGCAACAATTCCGCGTTGAATTCTAACGCCAAAACTATTCAATATTTCTTTTCCTTGATATTCGTGTAAATTCATAATGCCATGTTATTTTAAAACGACACAAAAATACAAATTCAAAACATAAACAATGCAGATAATTAAATAAAGTTCGAGCAAAAATTTCATCCCTTAAAAAAACTAAAATAATTTTAGGATATATTTAACAAACAACTATTGTAACGTTTTAATTTTTAGACCGTCTTCACTTTAATTGATAGTACATTGATTTTTTTTTATAAAGCCCACAAATAAACTTGTATCGTGTTTAACACATAATCAACCAATTTAATATGTTAAAGAAATTATTATTACCCTTACTTGCAATAGTCTTTTCTATTCCGGTATCTGCTCAAAACAATAAAAAAAGAAAAACAATTAAAACAACAAGAGTTACCAATGCTCCAAAAATTGATGGAATTTTAGATGATGAAGCATGGAAAAACGCTGAACTTTGTAAAGATTTTATGATTTTTAGACCAGAAAATGGCGACCTTGTTTCTGCAGAATATCAAACTGTAGTTAAAGTAATTTACGATGATGACGCAATTTATATTTCTGCTCAAATGAATGATCCTGATCCAGCAGGAATTCCGAAAGAGTTTGCTGTAAGAGATAATTTTAGTCAGGCAGATTTCTTTCTAGTAACGATTAACCCAAATGATGATGGTCAAAATCCTTTTGAATTTATTGTTCAAAGCACAGGTAATCAAGCAGACTCAAAAGTTTCTAATGGAAATGAAGATTTTAATTGGAGCGCTGTTTGGGAAAGTGATGTTTCTACAGACGATAAAGGATGGAATGTAGAAATGAAAATACCCTACAGAGCTTTACGTTTTGCAAATAGACCCATACAATCTTGGGGGTTTAACTTTCACCGAAGATTAGAAAAATTAAACGCGCAACATACTTGGACTCATGTAGATAATTCTGTTGGAAGATGGACACAGTACGATGGCTTAATTGAAAATTTTAAAAATATAGAACCACCTACAAGATTAAACCTATATCCATATGCCTCTGCTACTTCAACTACTTTTGAAGGTGAAACAGATTTCAACTGGAGTGTTGGTATGGATATTAAATATGGCTTAACTGACAATTTTACATTAGACGCTACATTAATACCAGATTTTAGTCAAGTTGGTTTTGATGATGTGGTTTTAAATTTAGGACCATTTGAACAACAATTTACAGAGCAAAGACAATTTTTTACAGAAGGAACAGAATTATTTAATAAAGGAAATCTATTTTACTCGAGAAGAATTGGAAGCTCACCTCTTGATCAATTTGATGTTTCTAGTTCACTTTCTTTAAATGAAGAGATTATTGATTATCCTGGAAAAGTAACGATGCTAAATGCTATTAAAATTTCTGGAAGAACAAAAAAAGGTTTAGGAATTGGTTTTTTTAATGCAGTTACAGAGAAAACGAATGCCTCAATTAAAAACAATAATACTGGTGAAGTTAGAAAAGAAGTAATAGATCCTTTTACAAATTATAACATATTAGTATTAGACCAACAATTTAACCAAAACTCCACAATTTCTCTAATTAATACGAATGTAACTAGATATGGCAAATTTAGAGATGCAAATGTTACTGCTTTAGATTGGCATTTAGAAACAAAAGACAGCAAGTACAATATGGATGGGTCAGTTAAAATGAGTAATATTTCTGATGATGTAAATAACCCAAGTACAGGTTACACTTTTGACAATAGCTTTGGATATAATTCTGGAAACTGGAGATGGGAAGCTGGATACAGCTTTGAAAACAAAGATTTTAACCCAAATGATTTTGGAATTCTTTTTAGCAATAATCAACAGTCGATATATGCAAATGGTGGCTGGAGAACTTTACAACCAACAAAAAATCTTAATAGATATAGTTTCAATTTTTATAATCAATTAAACTATCAGCATTATTCTGGAGTATATACGGGCTATGAAGCTGGCTTAAACTATGGTGCACAAACAAAAAAACGTTTTTCTTTTGGTGGTAATTTAAATTATGGATCAGAAAACAAAGATTTCTTTGAACCAAGACAAGGATCTACAAGTGGTGTGTATTTTCTACAACCTGAAAGAAAAAACATAAGTGTATACATATCTACCAACTCACAAAAGAAGCTAGAATTAAACGTCAACGGATATTATACCGGCTACAGCAAAAATCCAAAATCCGGTTATGGTTTTAGTATTGCACCACGTTATAGATTTACAAATCAATTTTCTTTGAGATATCAATTAAACTTCAACAAAATGAATAGCGACCAAGGATATGTAAATGCAGATGCTTCTAACGTGATTATTGGAATGAGAGATAGAAAAAACTACACAAATACTATTTCAGGAAAATACAGCTTTAGTACTAATGCTTCATTATCATTAAGTTTTAGACACTATTGGGGTTCTGTAGACTATAATGACTACTTTAACCTAAATACTGAAGGTGGCTTAGACCCAAACACTAATTATACTGGTGAAAATGTAAACTTCAATAGCTGGAATTTAGATTTAAATTATATCTGGCAATTTGCTCCTGGAAGTCAATTAATAGCATTTTATAGAAATTCAATCTTTAATTCTGATACAGATTCTAGTATAGATTTTTTTCAAAATTTAGATAATTTATTTGAGCAATCTCAAAACCACACATTTTCTGTAAGATTTGTTTATTTTATAGATTACAATGCCATAAAAAATATTTTTTAACCGCTTGCGCATGCTGATTTATTTAAATAATCGAAATGTCCACTCGAATGATTTTTATAGAGAATTAAGAAAAATTGTGCTCAAAATCGATATTATAATTCTATTACACTCATTTATCTACCATTTTAATTTGAAATTAGAAGCGCATTTATGGGTTTCTAATTTCTTTGTTATACATTCGTTTTAAATTAAAGGAAGTATGATTTTCTGTAAAAATATACACAAAAAGTATGGCGATGTCGAGGTCTTAAAAGGAGTAGATCTGCATATTAAAAAAGGAGAAATTGTTGCAATTGTAGGTCCTTCTGGAGCAGGAAAAACAACACTCTTACAAATATTAGGCACCTTAGATAAACCTGAAGCTACAGAAGATTTCAACCTTTCTGTAAACGCTATTTCACTTCAAAATTTATCTGATAAAGAATTGTCTTCGTTTAGAAACAACCATATCGGTTTTATTTTTCAATTCCATCAATTGCTACCAGAATTTACTGCCTTAGAAAATGTATGTATTCCAGCTTTTATTGGAAAAAAATCAAAAAAGGAAACTGAAAAAAGAGCAAAAGAGATTTTAGCGTTTTTAGGCTTGTCTCATAGAATAAACCACAAACCCAATGAACTTTCTGGTGGTGAACAACAAAGAGTTGCCGTTGCCAGAGCTTTAATTAACAATCCTGCTGTTATATTGGCAGATGAACCTAGTGGTAATTTAGACAGTGAATCTGCTAAAAATTTGCATGAATTATTTTTTAAACTGCGTGATGAATTTGGCCAAACCTTTGTCTTAGTTACGCATAATGAAGAATTAGCAGCAATGGCAGATAGGAAGCTAACCATGAAAGATGGTGTAATTGTTTAAATCTAAAACAACTATTACTGCATAAAAATACTGTTTAAATGAATCAGTATAATGATCATATCAATTATTTTAAAAGAAACGATTCAAATCGAAATAACTACATCATAGATGATTTTGCAACAAAAAAAAGAGTGACAGTTCTGAATCTAAAATACGGACTATTAGTTCCTCTTGGAAATCGATTCTATTTCGATTTTTATTCTGGCTTTGGTATCAGAATTAAAAGGTTTAACCACCTAAATTTAGAATACAATAAAACCATTTATCAAATTTATGACGAAGATGATCTTTTCCCTTCTTTTCCTTTAAGACGATTTGAAGATTATCGTAAAAAAACCTTGTTAAACTATTCATTAGGTTTTAAATTTGGAATTAAATTATAGAAAATGAAAAAAACTGAACTAAAAGAATTTTTAGACGAGAAAGTAATTCTATATAACAATCCGAAGTTCATAGCGTCTGATCCTATTCAAATTCCGCATTTATTTTCTAAAAAAGAAGATATTGAAATTGCTGGCTTTTTAACCGCCATTATTTCTTGGGGAAACAGGACCATGATTATCAGAAATTCTCATAAAATGATGGAGTTATTAGAGAACTCTCCGCACGATTTTATTTTAAATCATCAAGCAAAAGATTTAAAAAGCTTCAAAGGTTTTGTACACAGAACTTTTAATGAGCGCGATTTTCAACAGTTTATAAAGTCGCTTCAACACATTTATGTGCAGTATGGTGGATTAGAAAAGGCACTCTCTATAACAGACCATTCAAAAACCTACCAATCTTCCATTCATCATTTTAAATCGATTTTTTTTGAAGTAGCGCACTTACAAAGAACTCAGAAACACATTTCAGATCCTTTAAAAAATTCTGCAGCAAAACGTATCAATATGTTTTTACGTTGGATGGTAAGAAATGACAAAGCAGGGGTAGATTTCGGAATCTGGAAAACTCACAATCCAGCATATTTATCCTGTCCTTTAGATGTGCATTCTGGCAATGTTGCAAGAAAGTTAAAGCTTTTACCTAGAAAACAAAACGATTGGAAAGCGGTTGCAGAACTAGACAAAAATCTTCGGAAATTAGATGCTACAGATCCTGTAAAATATGATTTTGCTCTTTTTGGTTTGGGTGTTTTTGAAAAATTTTAAAAAGGCTTGCCGTCCTGTAATTTCTTTGTATTGGCTTTTTAAATAGGAGCGTGTATTGATAGTATTGCAGTAGCTTCTGTTTTCATTTTAAGAACACCGATTGAACATCGCATTGCTTTCTGAATATAAGGTTTAATTGATTTTATCTTTTAGATAAATCAGCTTTGCAATCCTCTTAAATTCCTGCAATACACTTTTCTTTTAAATGAAAAAGAGGGCAAGCATTTCTTACAAAATTATTAGTAAAAAATACTGCCATCCAGCTGCATACAAATGATTTATAGCACAGAGGCTGCTATTCTCTGGCTGCTCTTATTTTATTTCATTGTTGGGTTTTATAATCATTCTAAAAGATTGGTCTTTGTAAATATAATACCCCAACCAATTATATAAGGCCCTTAATTTGTTCTTGAAGTTCACCAAACTCATGATGTGTACAAAAATCCAAATTAACCAGGAAAGAAAGCCACTCATAGCATACAATTGATTTGGGAAGTCTAATACCGCTTTGTTCCTTCCAATAATCGCTAAAGAACCTTTGTCTTTATACGCAAAGGGTTTCCACGCTCCTTTATTTTTTAATAGATTGTCTGCCAAGTTTTTAGCTTGTTGTATTGCGGGTTGCGCTACCTGCGGATGCCCATGAGGATATTTGATATCGCCATCAATGATCGCACAATCTCCCAAAGCGTAAATCGTGTCCGACAGATGAACCTGATTGAACTGATTTGTTTTTAATCTTTTGCCGTGTCCAAAACTATCGGAATGAAAACCCTCAAATACTTTTGCTTGCACACCTGCGGCCCAAATTAGATTTTTAGTATCAATTTTACTTCCATTGGACAACTGCACGCTTTCACCATCAAAATCTTGAACAAAAGTATCCATTATAAGATGTACACCATAAGCTGCTAGTTTTTTAGAAGCGTATTTCTGAGCATGGGTTGACATGGAGGACAGTACAGATTCTTGACCGTCCACTAAATAAATTTCTCCAAGCTCCTCTTTTTTTAACTCGGGATAATCTTTCATAATTACCGAGCTACTCAACTCTGCTATAATTCCAGAAAGTTCAACACCCGTTGGTCCTGCACCTGCAATTACAAAAGTTAGGTATTTTTTTCTTTCTGCTGTATCCTCAATTCTCGTCGCCAAATCTAAGCGAGTTAAAATGGTGTTTCTTAGTGAGAGGGCATCACTAATTGTTTTCATTGGCAAACATTTTTCTTCAATGTTTTTATTACCAAAGTAATTGGTTTCTGTACCTGTTGCCATGATTAAAATATCATAGGTCAACTCGCCATTATTTAAAATTATTTTACGCGCATTGGGCATTACTTTTTCCAGAGAACCGAGCCTAAAACGCACATTTTTAAAATCGCGCAGAATTTTACGAAAAGGGTAGCTAATTGCTGACGGCTCCATAAAGCCACTAGAAACCTGGTATATTAGGGGAGCAAAAAAATTATAATTATTGCTGTCCACTAAAATGATTTCATATTTTTCTGAATTCCCGAGGCGTTTTATAAGCTCTAATCCGGCAAACCCTCCGCCGATAACCACAATTTTTTTAGGTAACTCCATATTTTAAAAGATAGTTTTTACAATATAGTCTTACGATTTTCGTCTCGATTTGATTGCATTTCTTTTTCGAAACAAATTTAAGGAATAAAATGACTCCATAGAGAACAAAACAATTAAAAAGCAATTGTCTAATTCTTGAGAATCTGTAAGAATTAAACCCTCCAACTTCGATAAAAAATAATGTTATTATTTTTAACTTCGAT